>VBCJ01000166.1 GCA_005884335.1 Betaproteobacteria bacterium
GCCGCTTCGCACCAGAAAGTGCGCCGCCGCGAGACTCGACATGTGCGCTCTCGATCCCGCGCCGTCGGTCACATTGATCGCGGTGGCGAGCCCGCGCAACGCGAGCGCGTGGTCGATGAATTCGGCGGGGTCGGTGGACACCGGCGGGGAAAGCTCGGCGGTGACGACGAAACTTCCGTTCTGCAGGTGCCTTTGCAGCTCGCTGATGACGCTACTCGATGACTGCTCCTTCGTAGCCAAGTCCATTCTCGTGTCCCGTCGCAGCCGCGAGTGTAGCACGCCGCGCATCAGCTTCTGCCCTCTCTCTCCGCCTCGATTCTTCGCATGAATTTCGGCGCCTGCTCCCGCAGGCGATCGTCCGTCATGCGCCCGCTTCTCGTCATGTAGTCGTACGCGAGCCGCCAGGGCGCCTCGCGCATTTTTTCCGGGAAGCGCTCGTACCAGTACGAGCTCGCGTTCGCCGCGGCGAGCAGTTTTTCCACGACGGGCCTGCGCTCGCGCTCGAACGCCGCGAGCGCGCGCGGCACGTCCTCGCCCGCCTCGCCGAACGCCCGGTCGAGCGCGATCGCGTCCTCGAACGCGAGGCGCGTTCCGGAACCGATCGAGAAATGCACGGTGCGCAGCGCGTCGCCGATCAGGACAAACTTCCCCGAGGACCAGCACCGGTTCGACAGCAGCGGAAACTGCCGCCACAGCGACCTGTTCGAGACCAGAGGATGCCCGTCGAGATCCGGTGCGAATACCCGCTCGCAGTACGCGCGCGACTGGGCGTCATCCATCCGGCCGAGTCCCGCCCTGTTCCAGGTGAGCTCATCGCATTCGACGACAAAGGTGCTCATCGCCCGAGCGTGGCGGTAATGGTGAGCGACAAACGCACCGTGCTCGTTGCTGCGGAAGGTGAGCGTGAGGCAGTCGAACGGCTGCGTGGTGCCGTACCACGCGAAGCGGTTGGTGAGCAGCTCGATCCTCGGCTGAAACAGCTCTTGCAGTGCCCCTCGCACCAGCGAATTCGATCCGTCAGCCCCGACGACGACGTCGGCGCCATCGAGCTCCTCGAGCGCCGTCACGGCGCGGCCATACCCGATTTTCACGCCGGCGTCACGGCACAGTTTTCGCAGGATTTCCTGGAGCGCAAGACGCCCGATGGCGGAAAAGCCGTTGCCGTCGATGTCCACGCGCTCGTCGCGGTGCACGATGCGCTGCATCGGCCAGCGCTCCATCGCTGCCTGCATGATGCTCGATAGCTGCGGCTCATCGCGCTCGAGAAACGCCAGCGCGCCGTGAGAGAACACCACCCCGAATCCGTAGGTCGCCCCTTCGGGATTCTGCTCGGCGACCTCGATCCGCCAGAAAGGATAGCGGCGCTTGGCGAGCAGCGAGAACAGCAGGCCGGCCGGCCCGGCCCCGATTACGGCGACGCGCATTTCATGACTGCGTCATATTTCACGTGGATCCCCCGGTTCCGCCTGCGACCGCGTCATAGTTCACGAATGACCCCCGGGGGCTGGCGTCGCCGCGATTTGAAGCTTATAATACACGGTAAGAATCGCTCGTAATTTACTGATTCTCCAAGAAAGAAAAGTGAAACGTGAACGCTCTAGTACGTGAACGGCATCAGACGGACCTCTCCGGTTTCCTATCCTACGCCGGTCAGGTGCTCCTCATCGCCCTGCCCATGCTCGCGGTGACCTACGCGATCTTCAGCGACGCGTTGGCCCCCACTCTGCCTTCGCTGCCGCTCACGTTCGCGGTCCTGCCGTTCGTGATCTGGGCGGCTCTGCGCTTCGGGCGGCGGGAGGTGACCGCGCTGAATGCCCTGGTGTGCACCATCGCGGCGTGGCATACGCTCCAGGGACGCGGGCCGTTTGCATCGGCGGCGCTGACTACTTCGCTCCTGCTGCTGCTCGCGTTCATGGGCACCCTGGTTTCCACGGGACTTGTGCTCAACGCGGTCGTCGGCGAGCGCAGCCGCGCCTTCGAGGCGCTCGCTCAGGCCTTGAAGACCCTCAAGGAGGAGGCGATCCGGGATCCTCTCACCAATCTCTACAACCGGCGCTTTCTACGGGACTATTTGTCCCGAGAGCTGATGCGCGCCGCACGCGAAAGCATTCGCGTCGCGGTGATCATGATCGACTTGGACCGTTTCAAGCGGGTGAACGACACTGCGGGACACGCCGCCGGCGATTTCGTGCTCACGGAAATCGCGACGCTGCTCAAGCGCCATATCCGGGGCACGGACATCGCCTGTCGCTACGGGGGCGAGGAGTTCACGCTGGTGCTTCCCAACGCCACTCTCCAGAGCGCGCGCAGGAGGGGCGAGGCGATTTGCTCGGCGATACGGGAAGAAAGCGGCCGTCTCAGGGGCGTCACCGCATCGCTGGGCGTGGCGATCTTCCCCGATCACGCCACGGAACCCGCGCCCTTGCTGCGCGCGGCCGATAAGGCGCTCTACGACGCGAAAAGCCGGGGGCGCAATCAGGTCAGAATTTTCGCGCACGGAACGGCCAAGATTTCCGCGTTTCGCTCCAAGACTGCCAAGCGCTCGCACGGATGAGCCGTCCCGGAAGGGGCCGGCTTGCATCCGGATACGGATCCTCCTAGCATGCCTTCGCGGCCCACACACTCCCGGGCTGCGTTCAAAAGGGGGAGATTCCATGCAACCTGACATTCATCTGAACTACTGGGCAATTCTCGTCGCGGTGGCCGCCACGATGGTGCTCGGCTTTCTGTGGTACGGCCCGATATTCGGCAAGGCGTGGATGAAGGAAATGGGGATTCCCGCCGACAAAAAACCCGATCCGAAGGTCATGCGGCGGGGCATGATCCTCATGCTGATCGGCTCGTTCCTCACCGCCTTCGTCCTCGCGCACACCGGCGAGGTATGGCGGCCGTCCGTGTGGAAGGCCGGAGCAGACGGCTCGGCCGCGTTCTACGGCTTCTTCAACGGCTTTTGGATCTGGATCGGCTTCTACGTGCCCTTGCTTCTCGGCGCCGTCGCCTGGGAAAACAAGTCCTGGAAGCTGTTCGGCATCAACGCCGCCTACTATTTCGTGATGCTTCAGCTGGTCGCGATGATCCTGGCGTTCTGGCGCTGAGGGCCGGCTCTACTCGTGGGTGAAATCCAGCCGCGTATCGACGAGCACGCCGAAGAGCTTGATCGGCTCGCGGCGCGGAATCTCCAGCGCCGGTAGCTCTTCGGCGTCGATCGTGACGCCCATCTCAGCGGCGAGGTCCATCAGCGTCTCCGAGAGGACGAACTCGCCGGCCCGCGCCCGGTGCAGCAGGCGGTTGGCGATGCTCACGCAATCGCCGAACACGAAGAGCTGTTCGGGTGTCGGGCTTTCCTTCGCGAATCCGATGACGGCGTCCCCGCAATGCAGCCCCTGCGAAACCGCCGCGCGGATGCCGAAATCGCGCTGCCACGCCTCGGCGAGGGTCGCGAAGCCGGCCTGGATTTCCTGCGCCGCCTCGACCGCGTGCTGAGCGTCGTCCTGCCCGGTGAAGGTCGCCATCACGGTGTCGCTGAGAATGTTGACCACGGCACCCTCGTGCGCCTCGACCGCCTTCGCCATCAAGGACACGAATTCGCCCACGCGCCCGAGCACGATTGCCGGATCGAGCATGTCCGACATGCCCGTGAATCCGCGCATCTCGGCGAACAGGATCACCAGCGGAGAGCGTTCGGGCTTGTCCGCTTCGCTAGCCGCCACCTCGTATATCCCCTCTCCCACCACGCCGCGTTTTCCCGCCTGCTGGCAGGGCCACTGCGTAAAGCAGGAATTTTACACAGGCCGTGCAAAAAGGGTCGCGACCGCTCCGAATATGCATATTATTCAAATGTCATTAGGTCAAGCCGTCGGGCGGAGTATAATTTTTTCATCCCCGTACGTTCAACGGGAATTCTCACTCTCAACTCAGGACCGGAAACGCGCCATCGCGGCGCCCGGGCGTTCCGGCCCGCTACCAAGACGGAGGTCGAAACTGGCTGTTCGCATAGGCGATGAAGCACCGGACTTCACGGCAGAAACCACCGAAGGAAAGATCCGCTTCCACGAATGGATCGGGGACAAATGGGCGATCCTTTTCTCGCATCCGAAGGATTTCACGCCCGTGTGCACCACCGAGCTCGGCTACATGGCGAAATTGAAGCCCGAGTTCGACAGGAGGAACACCAAGATCATCGGTCTTTCAATCGATCCGGTCAGCGACCACAAGAACTGGGTGAAGGACAGGACAACGCCACGATCCGCTCGGTGTTCATCATCGGCCCCGACAAGAAAGTGAAGGCGATGCTCATCTATCCGATGAGCGCGGGCCGAAATTTCGACGAGGTTCTGCGCCTGCTCGATTCACTGCAGCTGAACGCCAAACACGCGGTGGCGACGCCGGTGAACTGGAAGCCGGGCCAGGACGTGATCATACCGACTTCGGTGTCCGACGAGGAGGCGAAGAAAAAGTACCCGCAAGGCTTCAAGACGCACAAGCCGTATCTGCGGACCGTGGCACAACCCAAGTAGCTTGAACGAGCACAAGAATCCAGCGGCGGCGTCTGGAACGCTGCAGCTCGGGGAGCTCATCGTGCGCCGCATGGGTTTCGGCGCAATGCGCGTGACCACCGACGGCAGCGACATCTGGGGCCCGCCTGCCGATCCGCGCACAGCGAAGCTGCTGCTGCATCGGGCGCTTGAGCTCGGCATCAATTTCTTCGACACCGCCGACAGCTACGGGCCGCACGCTTCCGAATCCTTCATCGCGGAGACCCTTTATCCCTACCCCGAGGGCCTGGTCATCGGCACCAAGGGCGGGGTCGTGCGACCGAGCAGGCGCCGTTGGGACCCGGACGGCCGCCCCGAGCATCTGCGCCGCGCACTGGACGGAAGCCTGAAGCGCTTGAAACTCGAGCGCATCGACCTCTATCAGCTTCACGCCCCGGATCCGCAAGTACCCTTCGCCGACTCGGTGGGTGCCCTCGCCGAGGCCCAGCGCGCCGGCAAGATCCGGCACGTCGGGCTCTCCAACGTCAGCGTGACGCAGCTGGAAGCGGCGCGCCGTATCGCTCCGATCGCGTCGGTGCAAAACCAATACAATCTGGAGAACCGGAAATCGGAAGACGTGCTCAAAGCCTGCGAGCGGCTCGGGGTCGCCTTCATTCCGTGGTATCCCCTCGGCGACAGAGCCGCGCTCAGGTCGCGCGGCGTGAAAGGGCTCGCCGGACGGCTCGGCCTGCGGCCCGCGCAGGTGGCGCTCGCGTGGCTGCTTGCGCATTCGCCGGTCATGCTGCCGATTCCCGGCACGGCTTCGATCGCGCATCTGGAGGAAAATACCGCGGCCGCGGACCTGAGAATCCCGCCCGAGGACCTTGCAGCGCTCAACTGAAAAGTAACGGAGGAACTCATGCAGCGTATCGCGATGTTTCTTGCAATCCTGGGCGCCGGCGCGTCGGCCGCGCTCATCGGCGGCTGCAAGAGCCCGCCGACTCAGTCGGAGATGGCCGCCTACGACTACGGCCCCCGCCCGGAAAAATACGAGAAGCTCATCCGGGACTCCCTCTGGCCCAAGCTCCTCGATCCGGGCAGCGCGATCGTCGAGTTCAAGGCAGGACCCAAGCAGCTCTTCCAGCAGGAGACGGCGCTGCGCCCGCTCCGATACGGCTGGGGTGTCTGCGTGTGGATCAACGACAAGAACGCGCGCGGCGTCTACGACGGCCCCTACCCGATGGTATTTTTCATCCGCGACGGGAAGATCGTCGCGACGAACGGCGGGCCGGACGACAACATCATCGGCTGGCGCTACGCGCGCACCGGGTGCAACGAGCTCGGCGCGCCGTTTTGGACGCCCTGATCGAACAGCCCGTGCGCTTCCTCATGGGGATCTTCGCCGCGACCTCGATCGCCCTAGGGTCGCTCACCGGGTGCCAATCTCCTCCGCTGACCCGCGAAGAACTCGCGGTCCTTGATTACGGCCCGCGCCCGGAGGACCACGAAAAAATCGTCCGCGACTATCTGAGAACCCGTCTGGTGGAGCCCGATTTCGCGTTGATCGAGTTCAAGGCCGGGCCCAAGCCCCTCTACCAGAAAGAAACGGTCTTGGGCGAGCGCCAGTACGGCTGGGCGGTGTGCGTGATGATCAACGACAAGGATCGACGCGGCGCCTACGAGGGGTTCTACCCGATGGTTCTCTACATTCGCGACGGGAACGTCGTCGCCGCAAACGGGGACGGACTGGAGCGCGCCGCGGGCGTCCGCTACGCGCACGCGCAATGCCGGGAG
>VBCJ01000010.1 GCA_005884335.1 Betaproteobacteria bacterium
TGGAAATTGCTCCGCTTGCCAAGCCGCCCGTCTGCAAGCTGATGGACTACGGCAAGTTCAAGTACCGCGAGGCGAAAAAAGCTCACGAAGCCAAGCTCAAACAGAAGCAGATCCACGTCAAAGAGGTAAAGTTCCGTCCCGGAACCGACGAAGGCGACTACAAGATCAAGCTGCGCAACTTGATCAAGTTCCTCGACGAAGGCGACAAGACCAAGGTCACTCTGCGCTACCGCGGCCGGGAGATGGCGCATCAGGAATTTGGCGTGCGGCTGATCGAGCGGGTGAAGCAGGATCTCGAGCCGCATGCGGTGGTGGAGCAGTATCCGAAGATGGAAGGACGGCAATTGATCATGGTCTTGGCCCCGAAGAAGGGCAAGAAAGAAATCAAGAAGCCGGTAAAAAAGGAAGCCAAGAAGGAACCCAAGAAAGAAGCGAAACCTGAAGTTTCGCTCTAGCGCAGGGGCAGGTTCTAGAAGAAGTGGTGCCGAGGTCGGAAAGCGCTCCGTTGGGGCCGCCCGCCGCCATGCCAAAACAGGAGTACTGCAATGCCCAAACTGAAGACCAAGCGCAGCGCCGCGAAGCGCTTCAAGATCCGTGCCGGGGGCAGTATCAAGCGCTCGCAGGCGTTCAAGCGCCACATCCTTACCAAGAAAACCACCAAGAACAAACGTCATTTGCGCGGAACTGCGGAAGTGCACCCTACGGACAAGCAGCATGTCCGCGCGATGCTCCCGTACGCGTAAAGGAGAGCCGCCATGCCACGAGTCAAACGCGGCGTAACCGCGCACGCCAAGCACAAGAAGGTCATCGCCCAAGCCAAGGGATTCCGCGGCCGCCGCGGCAATGTTTTCAACATTGCCAAAGAAGCGGTAATGAAGGCGGGGCAGTATGCTTACCGTGACCGCAAGCAACGCAAGCGCCAGTTTCGCGCTCTCTGGATCGCGCGCATCAACGCGGCAGTGCGCGAGCACGGCATGACCTACTCGGCTTTCATGCACGGCCTGAAGAAGGCTTCGATCGAGGTCGATCGCAAGGTGCTCGCCGACCTGGCCGTGGTCGACAAGGCCGCGTTCGCGCAGCTCGCGAGCCAAGCGAAAGCGAAACTCGGCGCCTAGAGTCGAGCAACGAGGCTCGGGATCACGCACTAGGACGGCGCCGTTCGGTACGTCGCAGGCAGGTTCCCTTGCGGATTCGTGATCTAGAGAAGAGTTTTTTTGCTCCTACACCCCTAGTTCCCGTCCGCTAGCCCCGTCGTGCAAGATCTCGAACCTGTAGTTTCCGAAGCGATCGCTCGGTTCAACGGCACTGAGGACGTCGCCGAGCTCGAGCGGATCAAGGCGCGTTACCTCGGAAAATCGGGAGCACTCGCGGGGGCCATGAAGGACCTCGCCAAGCTTGCACCCCAGGCCCGCCGCGAAGTCGGGGCGCGCATCAACGCCGCCAAGGACAGGATCGAGGCGGCGCTCGCCGCCCGCCGCGAGGTGCTGGCCGCCGCCGAGCTCGATTCGCGGCTCGCGGAACAGGCACTGGACGTGACTCTGCCGGCGCGCGGCCTTGCCCGCGGCGGCCTGCATCCGGCGACGCGCACGCTTGAGCGAATCGAGCAGCTTTTTCGCTCGATCGGGTTCGACGTGGCGGACGGCCCCGAGATCGAAACCGACTTCCACAACTTCACTGCGCTCAATCAGCCGCAGGACCACCCCGCGCGGTCGATGCACGACACGTTTTATCTGAAGGGCGCAGGGCAAAACCTGCTGCTGCGCACGCACACCTCGCCGATCCAGGTGCGCTACATGCAACATCACGAGCCTCCGTTCAGGATCATTGCGCCCGGCCGGGTGTACCGCGTCGATTCGGACGCGACGCACACGCCGATGTTCCACCAGGTGGAAGGCCTCTGGATCGACGAGGCGGTGAGCTTCGCTGATCTCAAAGGCGTCCTCACCGATTTCCTGCGCAAGTTCTTCGAAGACGAGAAGCTGCGAACGCGCTTTCGGCCGTCTTTTTTCCCTTTCACCGAACCTTCGGCCGAAGTCGACATGAGCTGCGTATTTTGCGGCGGCGCGGGCTGCCGGGTATGCGGGCAAACCGGCTGGCTCGAGGTAGCCGGCAGCGGGCAGGTGCATCCCAACGTCCTCAAGGCCTGCGGCGTGGACCACGAGAAGTACATGGGCTTCGCTTTCGGCATGGGTCCCGATCGGTTGACGATGCTGCGTTACGGGATAGACGACTTGCGACTTTTCTACGAAGGCGATCTGCGCTTTCTCGCCCAGTTCACGTGAAATTTCCAGAAAGCTGGTTGCGCTCCTTCGTCGATCCGAAAATACCGACGCAGGAGCTCGCGCGCGTGCTTACCATGGGCGGGCTCGACGTCGAATCGGTCGAGCCTGTCGCACCCGCTTTCGACAAGATCGTGGTCGGGCGAGTCCTCGAGGTCGCAAAGCACCCCAACGCCGACCGACTTACGCTCTGCAAGGTCGACGTCGGCGGTGGTACGACGCTTGCGATCGTCTGTGGAGCTCCAAACGTCGTCGCCGGCATGAAAGCGCCGGTAGCGATGGTGGGGGCGCGGCTCCCGGACATGGAAATCAAGCAAGTGAAGGTCCGCGGCGTCGAGTCGAGCGGCATGCTGTGCTCGGCGAAGGACCTGGGTCTTTCTCAAGATCATTCCGGGCTGCTTGCCTTGCCCGCCGAGGCGCAGCTTGGGGCGGACGTGCGCCGGGTGCTCGATCTGGATGACCAGCTCATCACGCTCAAGCTCACGCCGAACCGCGGGGACTGCCTGAGCCTGCTCGGCATCGCGCGCGAAGTCTCGATCCTGACCGGTTCACCGCTTGCGGTGCCCGCCGTGGCCCCGGCGAAGGCCGCGCTGGACGAAAAACGCGGGATCCTGCTCCAGGATACGGAAGCGTGCCCGCGCTACTGCGGCCGCGTCATACGCGGCGTTGACGCAAAAGCGCGAACGCCCGACTGGATGGTGCGCCGGCTGGAGCGTTGCGGGCTGCGCTCGATTTCCGCTATCGTCGACATTGCCAACTTCGTGATGCTCGAGCTGGGGCAGCCCCTGCACGCTTTCGACAACCGCGCGATCGAAGGCGAAGTGATCGTGCGGCGCGCCCGCGAGGGCGAGCGCCTTAAGCTGATCAACGGACAGGAGGTCGAATTAGCTCCTGACGTGCTGCTGATCGCCGATCGGAAGAAGCCGCTTGCGCTTGGCGGGGTCATGGGCGGGGAGGCAAGCGCGGTGTCCGGTTCGACCGTCGACGTGTTTCTTGAGGCGGCGTGGTTCAATCCCTCCGCGGTCGCGGGCCGTGCTCGACGCTTCGCGCTGTCCAGCGACGCGGCTTTCCGCTTCGAGCGCGGCGTGGATTTTGCTGCCACCCCGGAGGCAATCGAGCGCGCCACGCAGCTGATATTGGACGTGTGCGGCGGCGCGGCAGGACCGATAAGCGAAGCTGTTGCAACGCTGCCGCAGCGCAAGCCGGTCCGACTGCGCTCGAGCCGCGCGAGCAAGATCATAGGGGTGCAGTTCTCGGATGAGCAGATCGCGGGCTTGCTCAAGCGCCTGCAGCTGCCGCATGCGCGCTCGGGCGGTGAATTCACGGTAATCCCGCCTTCGTACCGTTTCGACCTCGAGATCGAAGAGGACATGGTCGAAGAAATCGCACGGCTGCATGGCTACGACAACATTCCTTCGCGGCCGCCGCAGGCTAAATTCACCATGCTCCCCGCTGCAGAGGGCCGCAGGACCCTCTCCGAGCTCAAGCGGATTCTGGTGGACCGCGAGTACTTCGAGGTCGTGAATTTCAGCTTCGTGGAAGCGCAGTGGGAGCGAGATTTCTGCGGCAACGCCGAGCCGATCGCACTGGAAAATCCGATCGCGGCGCAGCTCGACGTGATGCGCTCGAGTCTCATGGGAAGCCTGGTGGCGAACCTACGGTTCAACCTGGCGCGCAAGCTTGACCGCGTGCGCGTTTTTGAGGCCGCCCGCTGCTTTTTGCGCTCCTCCGGCGGAGAGGATCCTCGCGATCCGGCGAGAGCGCTCGCCGGCTACCAGCAGCCCCTGCGCATCGGCGGTCTTGCCTACGGGCCGGCTGCAGCCGAGCAGTGGGGTGTTCCCGTGCGCCCAGTCGATTTTTACGACGTGAAGGGCGACGTCGAAGCACTCCTCTTTCCGCGCGAGGCGCGCTTCGCCCCCCTCGCTCATCCGGGGCTGCACCCGGGCCGTGCGGCCAGCGTCAGCTTGGGCGGCGCTGCCATCGGTTGGCTGGGCGAGTTGCATCCGCGCTGGCAGCGGAAATACGACCTGCCTCAAGCTCCGGTCTTGTTTGAACTGGATGTCGCCGGGCTGGCCGCGGTGAACATGCCGCAATACCGGGAAATCTCCAAATTTCCCCCCGTGATTCGGGATCGTTCCATGGAGTTTGATGAGGGGATACCGGTCTCGGGCATCCTGGAGGAACTTGCCCGGAATCGCCCCCCCTTGGTTCAGAATATCCGGCTGTTTGACTTCTACCGGGGGAAAGGTGTAGAAAGAGGTAAAAAAAGCCTTGCGTTTCGGGTAGTTATGCAAGATACTGCAAGGACGTTGACCGATGCGGAAGCGGACGCCGCAATGGCGCAACTAACTGAGCTTCTCGCCGCAAAATTCGGTGCTAAATTACGTACTTAAGTAATGAAGTGGAGGGGGATTCTGCCTCTCCAAGGGAGCGCAAATGACACTTACAAAAGCCGAGCTGGCGGACATGCTTTTTGAGAAAGTGGGGCTGAACAAGCGCGAGGCGAAGGACATGGTGGAAACGTTCTTCGAGGAAATCCGCCTGGCGCTCGAGAACGGGGAGAGCGTCAAGCTATCCGGGTTCGGCAACTTTCAGCTGCGCAACAAACCGCAGCGGCCCGGGCGCAACCCCAAGACCGGCGAAGAAATTCCCATCACGGCGCGGCGCGTGGTCACGTTCCACGCAAGCCAGAAGCTCAAGGCGCTGGTCGAGCAGACCCATGGAAAGCAAGGCGACCAAGGATAGCCTGCCGCCGATCCCGGCGAAGCGCTACTTCACCATCGGGGAGGTGAGCGAGTTATGCGGGGTCAAGCCGCATGTCTTGCGCTACTGGGAACAGGAATTCACCCAGCTTCGTCCGGTCAAGCGCCGCGGCAACCGTCGCTATTACCAGCACCACGAGGTGCTGTTGATCCGCCGGATCCGCGAGCTCCTTTACGAACAGGGATTCACCATCAGCGGCGCGCGCAACCGCCTGGACGAAAACCTGAGCGCGGCCTCAGCGCGCTCCGCGACCTCTTCGGCCTCTGCACCGCGCGGGCACGAGACGCGGAGCGTCAATCTCTCAGTGCTGAAGCAGGAGCTGAAAAACGTCATCGAACTGCTGCGCTGAAACGAGGCGAATTGTCTCACCCGCTCTGATATACTTTTCACGCGTCGGGGCGTAGCGCAGCCTGGTAGCGTACCTGCATGGGGTGCAGGTGGTCGCGAGTTCGAATCTCGCCGCCCCGACCAAGAAATACAATGGGTTACAGGAAAAATCCTGTAACCCATTTTTTATTTGGTACACGCTTTGGTACACATTTTTTCTGGTGTGAATCTGCCTGCAATAGATCCTCAGGTGGTGGTCGGAAGGCCACTGATCGTCTTAGCTTCCTAAACGGAGTGGGTATTGACCTACATCACCACGCACTACAGCCGCACCAAGATCTACGAGGAAGTCTGGACCGAGCCCGTAACCACGGTTTGCAAGCGTTACGGCATCTCGGATGTTGCGCTGAGAAAAATCTGCCAGGCGCTCGCGGTACCGCTGCCGCCGCGTGGGTATTGGGCGCGGATTGAGGCCGGGAGCGGCCCGCTCTTCCCAAGCACTCAAGACGGACCGAACTCGTACGCCACCGGCACATCAGCGATCACCCGGCCGAACCCGACCCGGAGCATCTGGTTGCCCGGCGCGAGTTCGAGGCAAAGCCGGAAAATCGGATCATCGTTCAGGAGACGTTGGAGCGTGCGCGCCCGGTAGTTGCTGCGATGACAGGGGGCTCCCGGACTGTCTCCGTGAGCAAAGGATGTTTGCCGCGGGCACGCCGGATTCTGGATGCGCTCGCCCGTTTGTCGGCACTTGTGCGGGTTCCATGAAAGCCGTTACGCCCGCCGCGGCTCTTTGGGGTCTTATGGGCCTCGCTGGAGTAGCGTATGTCGTCATCGTGGCTCGGCGCATAAGAACGCAAAGCGTATATGAACCAGACTTCGAAGACTGGTTGTTTCATCTTCTGATGCCTTTGGCGGCATACGCACTGCTTGCGCTATCCGCACTCGCGGCTTCGTCGCATGCGGACGAGGCTTTGTTTGGCGTTGGAGCAGCGACGCTGCTGTTGCTCTTTATTGGCATTCATAACGCCTGGGACGCCGTCGCCTACCATGTATTGGTGAACAAGCCGGATCGGAAAACGTAGGGAAAACGTGGGACTTCTACGTCATTCGGGCATTCCGGCCAGGCGGAGGCATTCCGCCAGATGGCGGCTATCGCCGGCATCCTTGAACGGCATCCTGGCGACCAGCTTGTCGACGGTGGCGCCAGGCTGAACCGCCAAGCACCGCGCCACCACTTCCCGCGCGCGTTCCGAATGCCCGAGACTCGCGCAGCACCCCGCCAGCATCGCGAGCGCCCGGAGTGAGTTGTTCGTCACTCCTCGCTCGAAATCCGGCAAGGCATCGGCGTGGCGGCGCAACACGAATTGGGCAGTGCCCAGGCCGCGCCAGTACCAGCCAGGCACGAAATACGGGTCCACGCGCCGCGCGTCCCGCAGCATCTCGAGCCCCTCTTCTGCGCGGCCGATATGGGAGAGAACGATGCCGAAATTGGCCCGGTTCCATTGGTTGGCGGGGTTCATCTCGACGCCCCGCGCCGCGTGGTGCAGGGCAAGATCGAACAATCGCTGCTCCATGCAGAACTGTCCCAGGATCGTGTGGCAGGTGCTTTCGTCTTCGGCCAGCTCAACGGCGCGCTGCGCCAATGCGAATGCGCGATCGAGGGTTTCGCGTGGCGCCGACAGGTCGTTCTCCCAGTCCCGGCCGACCAGCGCTGCCAGCAGGCTGTGAGGGAGTCCGTATCCGGGGTCGATCTCGATCGCGCGCTCGAATGCGCGCTTCGCCTCGGCTGCCGATGCAGGGTCGTCCCACGCGAGCGCGTTGCCGCGCAGCACATGATCGTAAGCGTCCAGGCTGGACGGGGGCTTGCGGCGAGTGCGCTCGGCTCCGCTCGCCTGCACGCGGCCCACCAAGGTTCCGACGATCGTGTGCACGACCTGGTCCTGCACCGCGAAGAGATCTGCCAGCGGACGATCGAAGCGCTCGCCCCAGACATGATTGCCGGACTCGGCATCGATGAGCTGCGCGGTGATCCGGATGCGTTCCCCCATCCGGCGGACGCTGCCCTTGACGAGGAAGCGAACGCCCAGCTCGCGCCCGAGCCGCTGCATGTCGACGGACTTGCCCTTGAACCGGAAGGTCGAGTTGCGCGAAGTGACCGCTAACGACCGCCATCGCGACAGCTCGGTGATGACGTCCTCGGTGATGCCGTCGGCGAAATAGTCCTTCTCCGGATCGCCTCCCATGTTCAGGAACGGGAGTACCGCGATTGACGGCGCTTCGCGGCTGGAAGCGGCCGCTGCGGAGGCTGCCGCGGGCAGCGCTTCGTCCGCACCGAGTACCGCGGCGAACCGATACCCTCGCCCGGGAATGGTGGCTATCGATTGCGGTCCGAGGATCTTGCGCAGGGCGCTGATCTGCACCTGAAGGTTGTTCTCCTCCACCACCAGGCCGGGCCAGACCAGCTCAAGCAACTCCTCCTTGGTGACCAAGCGCTCGCGCCGCTCGATCAAGGCAAGCAGGACGTCCAGCGCCCGCGCCCCCAGCGCTACCGGCAGCCCTTCCGCGAGCAATTGCCGGGTAACCGGATTGAGCTCGAACCCGCCGAAGCGGTATGCGGTGTTCACCCGCGGAATCTACCCCAATGGCTGCCGCTTCAGAAGGTTTCAGCCACGCTTCAGCCGCCTAAAGGACTGAATCGGCCCGGCAGGCAGAACCTACGCACTGCGATACCGGGGCTTCCATCCGATTCAACTTGAGGAGATTGCCATGAACGCCAAACTGAACTTCGCCTCCCCCAGCTCGACGCTGACCGTCACCGCCGCGGCCCTGGCCACCGTCATCGCCATGGGTATTCTGTGGGCCGTCGTCACCCTCTTCCAGAGCAGAGGTGCGCCGATGGAACGGCTCGCTGCCGCTGAGCTGCCTGCGCCCAGCATGCCTACCAATCGGAGCGTGCAGCCGCATGAATGAATGGCTTGCCGCATCGCAGCCGGGGACCATAGCCCGTCGATAGTGAAGACCAGCCAATCGTTTCATGACGCTTCGCGAATTGCGTTTGGTACGAACGGCTGCTCAAGGGATAGGGATAGGATAATCAATTCTCCGACGGATAGGATAATCAATTCTCCGGCCCGCAGTCCAGTGCTTGAAGCTGTCCTGAACGGTGCACATCGGTCTTATGTTAATTTCGCTCCACCTGCGTACCCCTCAGCGGGGGCGATCGGAGCGAGTCTAGTGGTAAATGCGAGTCTAGTGGTAAATTAGAAGGACCTGAAGTCGGGCGCGGCGAAAGTCGAGCACGGCATCGAGGGCGTGCGCTCCAGCGCGGGCAGCTCGCGCTAGCCAGTGCAGCAGGCAGTCACGAAACGGGCCCGAAAGGGCCCGTTTTTTGCGCGTATCATGCCGCATGGCCCTCGACATCCTGATCGAGAACGGCATCGTAGTGGATGGAACGGGTGCTCCGGCGAAGCAGGCAAGCATTGGAATCGCGCAGGGAAAAATCGCCGAAGTAGGGAATATCTCGGGAACGGCGAAAAGGACCATCGATGCCGGCGGCCTGGTGGTCGCCCCCGGCTTCATCGACCCGCACACGCACTACGACGCGCAGATCTGCTGGGACGGGGCGACCACGCCCTCGTCGTGGCACGGCGTGACCTCGGTGGTGATGGGCAACTGCGGCGTCGGCATCGCGCCGTGCCGGCCCGAGGCGCGCGAGATCGCGATGCGCGATCTGGTCAACGTCGAGGCGATCCCGTTCGAGGTGCTCGACGCCGGCATCACCTGGGACTGGGAGACCTTCCCGCAGTACATGGACGCCGCGGCGCGCAGGAAGCCGTCGCTGAACCTGGCGTTCCTCGCGCCGCTCACGCCGTTCCGGCATTACGTCATGAATGAAGATTCTCTTGAAAGATCTGCCACTGCGGAAGAGACGGCGAAGATCAAGGCTTTATTGGGAGAAGCGATCGATGCAGGCGCGTTCGGCTTCTCGAGCACGCTGCTCAACCAGCACATGGGCTACGGCGGCCGCCCGCTCGCCTGCCGCAACGCCAGCCGCGAGGAGATCAAGGCCTACTGCAACGCGCTGCGCGAGCGCGGCAAGGGCTCGATCGAGTACGCGATGACGCGCCAGATCGCGGTGATGGAGGAGCCGGAGGTGGAGCTGCTCGGCTTCATGCTGGAGGAGAGCCGCCGCCCGGTCACCTTCATCGCCATGTTCGACCGCGACGACCTGCCCGAGGCGGCGCGCGAGACGCTGCGCAAGGTGCGACCGCTGATCGCGAAGGGCGCGCGGCCGCAAACCTCGCCGCTGCCGCTCACGCGCGAGGTCAACATGCGCAACCCCTTCGGCTTCGCGGGCTTCCCGTCGTGGAAGCGCCTGTTCGTGGACAAGTCAAAAGAGGCCCAGGCCGCCGTATATCGAGATGTGAATTTTAGAAATCAATTCAGGGAAGATCTGAAGCGGCCGGCGTCGTTCGGCAACTGGGCGCGCATCACGCTGCACGAGGTCAAATCCGCGCATTTGAAAAAGTACGAAGGCAAGACCGTGGCCGAGATCGCCGCGGAGCAGGGCAAGGACGGGGTTGATGCTCTTCTGGATATTACTTTAGAAGATGATTTAGAGAATGAATTTACTATCCAGTCGTACAACAACCGCGTCGACCGGATGGCGGAGATCCTCAACGACCGCTCGGTGCTGCTCGGCCTGGGCGACGGCGGCGCGCACCTCGACATGCTGTGCGACTCGGGCTACCCGACCTACGTGCTCGGCATGTGGGTGCGGGAGAGGAAAGTGCTGACGCTCGAGGAAGCCGTGCGGCGCATGACCTCGGACCCCGCGGATTTCTTCGGCATCAAGGATCGCGGCCGTCTGAAGCCTGGCCTCGCCGCTGATGTTGTTATTTTTTCTGAAAAAGAAATTGGTTCCGGTGGTCGTCCGGAAAGGCTCTACGACCTGCCGGGCGGCGCGAAGCGGATGGTGATGCGCTCGCGCGGCGTCGAGATGACGCTGGTCAACGGCGCGGTCACCTGGGAGAAGGGCGCGCTCACCGGCGCCGCCGCCGGGAAAGTGCTGCGCTCCTGAGAGAGATCAATTGTTGAGCGTGACTGACGCCATCCAGCGGCCCCCGTCGGCCGGGCGCACCACCCCCAACGTCGTCTTCATCTTCCAGATGTAACGCAGCTCGTCTTCGAATTTCTCTTTGGGCCCAGGATCGCCCCATTGCGAAAGTAACTATCCCTTGACCGCCTCCTCGGTCCATTGCTGCGGCGGGTGGAAGATGATCGACACTCGCATCAACTGGCCCTGGCGGAAAGTAAAGCGCTGGATGGTTCGAGTATTGGCGATGCGCTTATCGATGATTTTGGCCGTGACGATGCCCTGCTCCGGGTGACTCCTGTCCTTATCCAAACTGAAGCCAGCCAGGTTTTTCATGACCTCGTAGCTTGTCCCAAGTTTATAAGGCCCAATTTGCTCGACGACTCTATCGAGCTTGCCGGCCTGCGCGCGATATGGGACCGCGGCGAGCAGCACCCCGAGTGCAAATGCGATGGCCCTTATCACGATTATTTGTCGGTCCAGGGCAGTTCCTTCCAGAGCTGCCTGAACTGGGCGTCGCCGGCGCGGATCTCGGCATCGAATTGCGCCGGCGCGAGAAAGCGCAGCGGCGCGAAGACCTTCACCGCCTGCGCCTGGAACTCGGGGTCGGCCGCGGCCTGCGCTACTGCCTTCACGAGCCGCTCGAGGATGTCCGCCGGCATGCCCTTGGGCGCGGCCATCCCGCGCAGCGCGACCATCTCGAAGGGAAAGCCCTGCTCGCGGCCGGTGGGCAGTTCGGGCGCGAGGTTCGAGCGCGCGGGGCCGAACTGGCCGAGGTTGCGCATCGGCGCGCCGCCGCGGATCGACTGCAGCGACTCGCCGACGTTCATCGCCGCGACGTCGATCTGCTTCCCCATAATCGCGGCGCGGACTTCGGAGCTTCCCTTGAACGGCACGTGCGTGAGCTTCACGCCTGCGGCGCGCTCGAACATGAGCATCAGGAGGTGGTCGTCGGAGCCTACGCCCGTCGTCCCGACGGTCAGCTTGCCGGGATTCGCGCGCGCCCAGGCGGCGAGCTGCTGCAGGTTCTTCACTGGCGTGTCGGCGTGCACGGCGAAGTTGCACGGGTCGTCGATGATGTTGCCCAGCAGCTCGAAGCGCTGCGGGCTGCCGAAGATCGCCTGGCGCTCGATCGGGATCGTCATCAGCGGCGGCGTGTTGATGAAGCCGATGGTGTAGCCGTCGGCCGGCGCGTTGGCGAGCGCGCCCATCCCCACCTCGCCGCCGGCGCCCGAGCGGTTCACGACCAGCAGCTTGGCGCCGCCGCCGAGGTACTTCTCGATGTACGGCGCGATCGCGCGCCCGACCACGTCGGTGCCGCCGCCGGGCGGGTAGGCGATGATCATGGTGATCGGCTTTTCGGGATACGCCGCCGCGGCGCAGGCAGGGAGCAGCGCGAGCAGGACCCAGCACAGGAAACGTTTCATCGGCACCTCCTCGGCGCGTATCATCTCACGCATGAAAACAATCAAGGTATTCGCATTTATTCTTCTTGACGGATACGGATAGGATAATCAATTCTCCAGCGCGCCGCAGTCCAGTGCTTGAAGCTGTCCTGAACGGCGCACTCGGGCGCCTGCACCGCCGCTTGCGGCACAGTCTTGGGCGTCCGCTCGCGAACGGCAGCTATTGGCCGATTGCGGTCCTTCACGGTGACACCGGTTCGAGCGCGAGCGTTAAGGCCGGGACGTCGCCGGCCCGGGCCGAGTCGGTAGCCGGCGATCGCGGATCGCTTCCTGGCGGGTCCGCTCCTGCAGCACCCATTCCTTCAGACCTTCGGGTGTGTCGCAATCCACCCCATGGTTCAGCTTGCAACGCTCCTTGGCACGGGCGGCCCGCTGTTCCTTGGCAGCTCCCCGCTCACTCGGAGAATTCTGTGTCTGCGCTGCAACGGGCGCACACACAAGAACCGCCAAGGCAACCGCGAGCACCTGGAGAGCCTTCACTGATTACTCCGCCTTTCCGCCTGGCGCCGTGGTCGGACTATATCCATCGCTATTCCTGCTTGATGCCCGCGGCGTTCACCGCGTCGCGCCATAGAGACGAGTCGGCGCGGATCAATTCGGCGAACTCGGCCGGGCTGTTGCCAAGCGCATCGATGCCCATCTTGTTCAGCCGTTCGATGATGTCCGGGTCGCGCGCCGTTCTCGCCGCCTCCTGTGCGATGCGGTCGATAATCACCTTCGGTGTCCGGGAGGGCGCGAGCAGCCCGTTCCAGACGACGGTGCGAAAGCCCGGATAAAACTCCGCGATCGCCGGCAGATCGGGTAATTGCGGCATGCGCTTCTCGCCGGTTACGGCGAGCATCTTGATCTTTCCGCTTTTTGAGTGCTGGATCATGTCTGAGGTGTTTCCGAAGGACACCTGGACCTGACCGCCGACGAGATCGGTCACCGCCTGCGCGCCCTTGTAAGGAATGTGAGTCATCTTCAATCCGGCACGCGAGGCGAACAGCGCCGCCGACAGGTGCGGCGTGCTGCCGGTGCCGCCCGAGGAGTAGCTGAGCTCCCCGGGATGCGCCTTCACGTATTCGATGAATTCCTTGAGCGTTTTCGCCGGCACCGAAATGTGCACACCGAGTACGAGCGGGTTGGTGCCGAGGATCGAGATCGGCGCGAAGTCCTTCAGCGGATCGTAGTTCACCTTCTGCACCAGCGGGAGAGTCGAGAGCTGCGTGGTGCCGGAGAAAAACAGCGTGTAGCCGTCGGCTGTGGACTTCGCGACGAACTCGGCGGCGATTGCGCCGCCTGCGCCGACCCGGTTCTCGACGATGAATTGCTGGCCGAGCGCCACCGACAGCCGCTCGGAGATGATTCGCGCTTGGGTGTCGGTGATGCCGCCCGCGGTGTAAGGCACGATCACCTTGACTGGCCGCTGGGGCCAGGTTTGGGCTTGGAGAAGCGACGCGGGGAGCGCGGTGGCAAGCGCGATGCAGATTGCAATCGATTTGTTCATTGTTCTCCTCCATAGTGGGCGCACCACTTACGTGCGCCGACTTTTAGCCGCGCTGGTCCAGGCGCCGGCGCCGACCGCGAGCTGGCTCCGGCGCGGGTTCGCCGCTTCGCCGCTAGGAATCGAAGGGAGAATAAAAGCCAGCGGATCACTCCTTGTATTTATCGTGATGCCGGATCCAGCCGAGCGGCGACCCATTCTCGTCGCGCCCCTTGGGCACCAGGTCGAGATAGTTATACGCGGTGTTCACGAGGTCGATGCCGCGCGCGTAGGCCGAGTAGGTGTGGAACAGCTTGCCGTCGGGATCCTTGAAGAAAACGCTCGCGCCTTCGCGCTCGGTTGCGATCGGGTTCTGCATCGTGTAGTTGTAGAGAGCTTTCTCCGCGGCAACCTCCTCCGGCGTGAAAGCGACGCCGTAGTCCCGGTTGAAGTCGTTGCCGCCGGACGACACCCACTTGAAGCTCCAGCCCATGCGCTTCTTGAACGCCTCGAGCTTGGGCAGCGCGGCGCGCGAGATCGCGACCATCGTGGTATCGCGCTGCCTCAGGTGCGCGATGATGCCGTTGAAGTTGTCCGCCCAGAAGGAGCAGGCCGGGCAGCCCTCTTTCCAGTCGGCGCCAAACATGAAGTGGTAGACGATGAGCTGGCTCTTGTCGGCGAAGAGGTCGGCGAGCGTCTCCTTTCCCTTGGGGCCGTCGAAGACGTATTCCTTTTCGACCTTCTCCCAGGGGAGCTCGCGCCGCTCGGCGCTCAGCGCATCGCGCTCGCGGGTGAAAGCCTTTTCCCGGGCGAGAAAGCGCTGGCGCGCCTCCACCCACTTGTCGTGGGAAACCACGCGATGCGCGCTCATAGCCGCACCTCGTATTCGCCCTTGAGCCTGGCGTGCGTGGTCCAGAAGGGCCGCGGCTCGACGCCGTTCAGGCGGTCGGCGAGGATGCCCACGTGCGCGTCCCAGCCGCCCGCGACGTTGACCATCGTCTTGCGGTCCACGACGCGGCGATGGGTGATGACGAGCAGGACGTCCCTGCCGCGAGGCTCCAGCTCGAACGTCACTTCCGATTCCGGACCGGCGGGCCCGAAGGTGTAACTCAGGAGGCGGGGAGGCTCCACGCGCGTGATCGTTTCGGACCAATCGCTCTTCTTGCTCTTGTACTCGTCGGGCGTCTTCTCCGACGAAATGTTCGAGTGATCGAAATGCAGGTCCGCTTTTCCGCCGACGCGCAGGTCGAACGCGCCGCTCGCGAACCAGGTCGCGCGCTTGTCGGATTCGGTGAGGTAGGCCCAGACGCGCTCGATCGGTCCGGGGAGCAGGCGCTCGAGACGCACCGTGCCCGGCTCGGTTGAAGTGCCCATCTTGGAAGTGCTCATGTCGTTCATTTCTTGCTCCTTCGGTTTGATGACGGGGTCGATTTTTCTTTCGCGGCCGCCACGGCATCCTCCGCGCGCAGTGCCGCCTCGAGGGCGTCGAGCCTCTCGGTCCAGAAGATCCGGTGGCGCTCCATCCATTCCGCGGCGCTCTCCATCGGCGCGGGATTGAAGGTGAGGAAGTGCTCGCGTCCCGACACGCGGCGCCGCACGAGCGCGGCGCGCTCGAGGATGCGGATGTGCTTGGAGACGGAGTTGAGCGAGATGTCGAACGGTTCGGCGAGCTCGGTCACGCGAGCCTCGCCCTTGGAGAGGCGCTGCAGGATGCCCCGGCGGGTGGGATCCGCGAGGGCGATCAGGGTGTGGTCGAGGTCCATGGCTGCATTATTAACCCTTTTGGGTGAATAATGCAATAGGCCCCTCAAAATATCGCTCCCCTCAGGCTAACGCCCGCGGTGCAGCTCGTCGAAGGAATCGATGCTGCGCTCGAGGTCGGCGAGCAGTGCGAGCTGGCCGGCAGGCTGCTCGACCGTGCCCTGCGTCGCTATCGCGCGCAGCAGCGCCGTGACGCTCCCCGCCTCCTCCCGATAGCCTCCGCGCTCGACCACCACCGCGCCGTGCTTAGCGTGAAGGTAATCGAGGATCTGCCGCTCGAAATCCTGCAGCCTCACGCCCACACCGACGCCGCAGGAGCAGCCCGAGCCGAACATGACATGACCCTGCGCGAGTTTGGCCCACTTCCCCAGCAGCCGCGTCGCTTCGACTGCAGCGGAAAGCTTCTTTACCACGCGCGCGGCTAGACGCAGTAGACGTCCAGCATCGTCGGTATGTAGTCGTTCTGCAGCAGAATCTTCTTCTTCGCGATCCGCCAATCTCCCTCGCGCAGCACCAGCTCGTGCTCAGAGCGCCCGAAGAACGCGTGGCTCTCGCGGGAGCGCGGGAAGAACACATGGCTGACCCAGGTCGAGTCGAGCCGCAGCCGGTCAGCGGGCGATTCGAGGGGCAGCACGCTCCCGAGGATGTGCGCGGTGCGCGGCAGGGGCGTCGAGGCCGCGGACTTCCCCGAGCGGATGCGCACGATGCGGTCTTCCAGCCCCGCGCGGCTCGCGTAGTAGATGTGCGAGAGCTCGGCCTGCGGGTTGGTGGTGAGCGTGCCGTCCGCCTTCCAGGCCGGCATCCAGTATTCGCAGTCCTCGACGAACAGCGCGAGCCACTCGTCCCAGCGCCGCTCGTCGAGATACCTCGCCTCGCGTTGGACGAGCTCGATGCCCGCGGCGAGCGACCCGGCTTGAGCGCGGGCATTCACGGATACGCCTTCCCGCCCGCGACGCCCGCCTGGATCAGGCGCGCCCACTCGCGGTAAGGCGCGTGGAAGCCGACTTCGCTGAACATCTCGAAGCGGCCTCGCACGCTCGCCTCGGGCCGGATTCCGATCGCGCGAGCTGCCTCGTCCGCGCCGGGCGTCATCGCCGCCATGCCGCGCGCGTAACCCTGCAGGAACGAGGCACCAGCTTTTCATCTCGGTGCGGTCGGCCGCGAGCGGCCGGAAAGTGCGCAGCATCAAGGTGATCGCGTCCGCGATCTGCATGTTGGGGAAGACGTGCACGTTGCGCGCCTTGAGCATCCATCCGGCGCGAAGCGCTCCCACGCGCGCGCGGATCTCGGCGAGCGCCGGGTAGATCGGCCGCTTCTCCGGCTCGGGCTGCTCGAGCCAGGTCGCGGCGTGGCCGTGGGCGAGCGCAAAAGTCCCGCCGTCGGCGGAGTTGCGCTTCGCCCAGTCGTACTGGCGCGCCTCCAGATGGCCCTCTCCCTCGCGGCGCCGCGCCTGCAAGTCCATGTAGGACAGGTGCGTGGTGGTCAGATGGTAGGGATCCAGACCGTTGTCGAGCTGCAGCTTCCAGTTGCCGCGGTAGGTATACACAGAGCGCCCCGGAATGAACTCCAAGCCTTTCGGCCCCTGGTCGGCGACCAGGTCGATGAAGAAGCGCATGTCGCCGAGGAACTCCTCGAGCGGCGGGACCTCCCCCGACAGGCTGCCGAACACGAAGCCCCTGTAGCTCGCTACGCGCGCGAGCGGCACGAGGTTGTGGTCCTCGGCGTCGAACGAGGGCGGATAGCACCCGGTCCTGCGGTCCTTGATGTCGACGTTCCTCCCGGAGGAGTCGTAGGCACGCCCTTGCGCGTCGCGCGTAGCGAGGACAGGCGTCCTGCCGATGTGTCCGGTGACGAAATCGTTCGCTCCGGGGAACTGCGACTCGAGCGCGAGGAAATTCCAGGTGCGCTCGAAGATGAATTTCTGCTCGAGCTCGAAAAGCTCCGGATCGGAATACACGTCGCGATGCACGCGGAAAACGCCTTCCGCGGGACGGTCGTCCACGTAGAGCCTGATGTCCTTGAGGTCCATGCGCCCGCGCTCGATCGGGATAATTGTCTCAGATAACCGCAGCGTTGGTATCATCCGCGCACGATGAAGAAGCTCCGGCCGTCCGGCCGCCGATCCCCGCAGCACGCTACTCCGCGCACGCGCCTCGCCGCCGACATCGGCGGAACGTTTACCGACATCGTTGCCTTCGACGAAAAGACTGGGCGGCTGCTCCTGGGCAAGGCGCTGTCGACGCCCGCGCGGCTGGTCGACGGCATCTCCCACGGCATGGAAAGAGCCGGCGCGCGCTTCGCCGGCGCCGAGGCCTTCCTGCACGGCTCGACCATCGCGATCAACACCATGCTCGAGCGCACGGGCGCCAAGACCGCGCTACTCACCACCGAGGGCTTCCGCGACGTCTACGAGATCGGGCGCATCAACCGGCCCGACGCGTACAACCTCTACTTCAGGAAACACGTGCCGCTCGTCGAGCGCGCGCTCCGCTTCGAAGTCCGCGAGCGCATCACCGCCGAGGGCGGGATACACGTGGCGCTCGACGAGGCGAGCGTGCACGCCGCCTGCGACCGGCTCGAAGCGGCGGGCGTCGACGCGGTCGCGATCATGTTCCTTCACTCCTACGTCAACCCCGCGCACGAGACGCGCGCGAGGGAGATCGTGCGCGAGCGCCTGCCCCGCGCCTTCGTCACCGCCTCGCACGAGCTTTCCCGGGAATACCGCGAGTTCGAGCGCTGCTCGACCGTGGTCGCGAACGCCTACATCGGCCCGGTCGTCAGCGAGTATGTGCGCGGGATCGACGAGCGCCTGAAGCAATCCGGGTTCGAAGGATCGTTCCTGCTGGTGCAATCGACAGGTGGACTCTACGAATCGCGCCAGGCGACGACCCAGTGCGTCCGCATGCTCGAATCGGGCCCGGCCGCAGGCGTCGTCGGCGCGCAGGCGCTTTGCAGCGCGCTCGATCTCGCCGACGCCGTCGCCTTCGACATGGGAGGCACCACGGCGAAGGCGGGAGTCATCTACCGGGGCGAAGCGCTTACGACCGGGGCCGCGCTCATCGGCGGCTACGCGCAGGCGCTTCCGGTGCAGATCCCGATGATGGACATCTTCGAGGTCGGCACGGGCGGCGGCAGCATCGCCGCAGTGGACGCTAGCGGCGCACTCAGGGTCGGTCCCCAAAGCGCGGGCGCGGACCCCGGTCCGGCCTGCTACGCGCAGGGCGGCACTCGCGCCACGGTAACCGACGCCAACCTCGTTCTCGGCCGGCTCGGCGCGGACCGCTTCTTAAGCGGCGAAATGCAGCTCGACCTTCGCGCCGCGGAGCGCGCCATCCGCGAGCAC
>VBCJ01000011.1 GCA_005884335.1 Betaproteobacteria bacterium
CCTACGCGGTGAAGGCGGTATCGACCGAGCGGGGCCTCGACGCCGCCGCATTCACCCTCATCGCTTACGGGGGCGCGGGCCCTCTGCACGCCTCGGCCATCGCCCGGGAGATCGGCATGAAGCGGGTCATCGTGCCGCGCGCTCCAGGGCATTTCTGCGCCTTCGGCATGCTGTTCTCGGATCTGCGCTACGACTTCGTGCGCACCTGGTTCACGCGGCTCGTGGACGCATCGTTCGACTCGATCGAGAGAGTCTACGAATCGCTGATCGCCGACGGAAAGAAGGCACTCGCCGCGAGCGGCGTCCGGGCCGAGGGCGTTGCCGCCGCGCGCGCCGCCGACATGCGCTATGTCGGGCAGGAGCACCCCGTGACCGTGGAGCTGCCCGCCGAAGTTTTCCGGCGCCGCAGCCGCGATGCGTTGAAGCGGCGCTTCGACGAGGAGCACCTGCGGCGCTACGGCACATGCGCCCCCGAAGAAGCGGCCGAGATCGTGAGCCTGCGCGCGACGGTGACGGGCGCGATGAAGAAGCCACGGCTCGAGCGCATCGCGCGCGGCGGGCGTTCGCCGCTTTCCTCCGCGCACCGCGGCAAACGCAAGGTCTACTTTGCCGAGCTCGGGAGGTCGCACGCGACGCCGAGCTATGCGCGCGAGGGCTTGAAGGCGGGGAACCGCATCGAAGGCCCGGCGCTGGTGGAGGAGCATGCCTCGACAACGGTCCTCCTGCCCGGTGACGCCTTGCGCGTAGATGAATTCGGAAATCTCGCCATCGAAGTCGGCCGGAGAACGAAATGAAACGCGCAAAAGCGGAACGGCGCGTCAAGGCGGACGCCGTCCTGACTGAGATCGTGCGCAACGGCGTCATCGCGGTGACCGAGGAGATGAAGACCAATCTCATGCGAACCGCCTACAACATGATCGTCTACGAGGCGCTCGATTTCACCGTGGGCCTCTATACCGCGGAGGGCGAGACGGTGTCGATCGGGCTCGGGTTGCCGAGCTTCATCCGCGGCATGGCGGAAACCGTCAAGGCGAAGCTCGCGCACTTCGGGAAGGACGGCCTCGAGCCGGGTGATATCCTGGTCACGAACGACGCCTACACCACGGGCAGCCACCTCTACCACTTCACCTTCAGCCTGCCGATCTTCCACCGGGGGAAGCTCTCGGGATTCGCGTGCTGCATGGCGCACTGGACCGACGTCGGCGGCGTGCTCGGCGGTGTGACCACCGACATCTATTCCGAGGGCCTTCAGATCCCGATCGTGAAGTACGCCAAAGCGGGCGTGGTGAACCGGGACCTCGTCGACATCATCCGCATGAACGTGAGGATTCCCGAGCGCGCAATGGGAGACCTGCGCGCCCAGATCACCGCGGTGAAGACAGGCGAACGTCGCTTTCTCGAGCTGCTCGAGCGCTACGGGCGCGAAGAAGTGCTCGCCGCGATCGCGAACATCATGGACCAGTCGGAAGCCGCGACTCGTGCGCGCACGCGCACCATCCCCGACGGCACGTACGAGGCCGAGTCTTTCATGGACGACGACGGTGTGGACATCGGCAAGCCGGTACCGATCAAGGTGCGCGTGGTGAAAAAAGGCGAGGAGATGACGATCGACCTCTCGCAGGTGAGCCCGCAGGTGCACGGTTTCTACAACTCAGGCGCGACCACCGGCTACTCCTGCGCGCAGGTCGCTTACAAGTGCCTCACTTCCCCGACCGATTACCCGATCAACGAAGGGAGCTTCCGTCCCCTCAGGGTGATCCTCGCGCCCGGCACCGTGGTGAGCGCGGTGAAACCGGCGGCGATGCGCTGGTGGATGACGTTTCCGATGACGGTCGTGGATACCGTCTTCAAGGCAATGGAGCGGGCGATCCCGGAGCGCACCATCGCCGCGCACCACGCCGACCTGTGCGTCGCGCTCATCAACGGCATATCGCCCAAGGACGGCCGGCTCTTCCTCGCCGGCATCGGTCCTTCGGGAGGCGGCTTCGGCGCGAAGCTCACCGAGGACGGCATGAGCGCAACGGTATGCCTGAACGACGGCGACACCCACAACCATCCCGTCGAGCAGATGGAAGCGAAGTATCCGCTCCTGTTCGAGCGCCATGCGCTGCGCGAGGACTCGGGCGGCGCCGGCCGCTACCGCGGGGGCCTCGGGACCGAGCAGGTGGTGCAGGCGCTCAGCGCCATCAACATCAACGTGCAGGTCGACCGCGTGCACTGCGCGCCCTGGGGATTGGCG
>VBCJ01000167.1 GCA_005884335.1 Betaproteobacteria bacterium
CTGCTGGTGCACGGGCAAGGAGCGCGCCGCGAGCGCGATCACCACGGCGTTGTCGCCCGACAGGATGATGTTGACCCAGATGATCGCCCCGAGCCCGAGCCAGAACTGCGACGTCAGAAGCTCTTCCATTGTCCTCCCGTTGGCCTCGCTACCCGCGGCGTTTCAGAATAGTCCGACGACCTTCCCGTCGACGAGGTCGATCTTGACCGCCGAAGGCACCTTGGGGAGCCCGGGCATCGTCATGATATCCCCGCAGATCATCACGATGAACTCGGCCCCTGCCGCCAGGCGCACTTCGCGCACGTTGACGACGTGGTTCGCGGGCGCCGCCCGCAGCTGCGCATCGGTCGAGAAGGAATACTGGGTCTTCGCCACGCACACCGGATAGCGCCCGTAGCCGTCGTCCTGGAGCTTCTTGATCTGGGCCCGCACCTTCCCGTCGGCGGTCACCTCGCTCGCGCGATAGATCTTCTTCGCGATCTTGTTGATCTTGTCCCAGAGCGTGTCCTGTTCCTCGTACACGAATTGGAAGTTGCTCTTGCTCTCGCAGAGCTCGACCACGATGCGCGCGAGCTCCGCTGCGCCCTTGCCGCCGTCGCCCCAATGCGTCGCGAGCACGACCTTGGCGCCGAGTTTCTCGATCCGCGACTTGAGCAGATCCAGCTCCTTCTGCGTGTCCTGGTTGAAACGGTTGATCGAGACGACGCAGGGAACGCCGTAGTTCTTCTGCACGTTCTCGACGTGGCGCTCGAGGTTGGTGACGCCTTTTTCCAGCGCTTGCAGGTTCTCCTGCGTGATCGTCTTGAGGTCGGCGCCGCCGTGATACTTCACCGCGCGAACCGTCGCGACGATCACGGCGGCAGAGGGCCGCAGGCCCGACTTGCGGCACTTGATGTCGATGAATTTCTCGGCGCCGAGGTCCGCGCCGAAGCCGGCTTCGGTGACCACGTAATCGGCGAGCTTCATCGCCGAGCTCGTCGCGATCACGGAGTTGCAGCCGTGGGCGATGTTGGCGAACGGGCCGCCGTGGATGAAGGCGGGATTGTTTTCGAGCGTCTGCACCAGGTTCGGCTTGATCGCGTCCTTCAGGAGCACGGTCATCGCACCGTGAGCCTGGAGGTCGCGGGCGAGCACCGGCTTCTGGTCGCGCGTGTAGCCGACCACGATCCTGCCGAGGCGCTCCTTGAGATCGTCGAGCGAAGTAGACAGGCAGAAGATCGCCATGACCTCGGAGGCGACCACGATGTCGAATCCGTCCTGGCGCGGATAGCCGTTGCCCGGGCCGCCCAGGCTCACCGTGATCTCGCGCAGCGCGCGGTCGTTCATGTCCACCACTCGCCTCCACGCGATGCGCCGCACGTCGATTCCCAATTCGTTCCCGTGATGGATGTGGTTGTCGAGCATCGCCGCGAGCAGGTTGTTCGCGAGCGCGATGGCGTTGAAGTCTCCGGTGAAGTGCAGGTTGATGTCCTCCATCGGTACGACCTGAGCGTAGCCGCCGCCGGCGGCGCCGCCCTTCATGCCGAACACCGGCCCGAGAGAAGGTTCGCGCAGGCAGATCATCGCTTTCTTGCCGATGTGATTGAGCGCATCGCCCAGCCCCACCGTGGTGGTCGTCTTGCCCTCGCCCGCGGGCGTGGGCGTCATCGCCGTCACCAGGACGAGCTTCGCGTTCGGACGCACCTTGAGACCGTCCAGGTATTCGAGCGACACCTTCGCCTTGAAATGCCCGTAGGGCTCGAGGTGCTCTTCGGGAATGCCGAGCTTCGCAAGAGCGATCTTGGAAATGCGCTCGAGCCGGGCTTTCTGTGCGATTTCGATGTCGGAGGCCATCTACCGGTCCTTGTGCTGCGGGACAGCATTGTGTTGATTTTATGGGCGAGACACTATAAGCGTTGCGCGATTGCGCGAACATTGACGGAAATCAAGATACAGGCCGCGCTGCCCGAAAAGGAAAGCCCCGGTCATCCGGGGCTTTTTTCGGCCGTAGTTTTGCCGTCCTAGGCTTTCGATGCTTCCGTCTGCGCGACCGCGAGCAGCGTCCCGCCGCCGAAGCTCGAGTGCACCGGCGTCGGCCCGCCTTTGGTGACCTTCACTGCGCAGTACTTGAACTCCGGGATTTTCCCGACCGGGTCGAGCACCGGGTTGGTGAGCATGTTCGCCGCCGCCTCGTAGTAGCAGAACGGTATGAACACCGCGCCCGCCGGTGTGCCGTCGTCGGCGCGGGCGTACAGCGAAATTTTTCCGCGGCGCGATTCCACGGTCACGATCTCGCCCGCCTTCACCCCGAATCGATCGAGGTCGAGAGGATGGAACGACGCGACGGGCTCGGGCTCGATGTGATCGAGGACCGAGGCGCGGCGCGTCATCGCGCCGGTGTGCCAGTGCTCCAGCTGCCTGCCGGTGATGAGGACCATCGGGTACTGGTCGTCGGGGCGCTCCGCCGCCGAAATCAGGTCCGCGGGAACGAACTTGCCGCGGCCCGTGGTCGTGGGGAAATGCGTGACGAACACGACCGGCTCCCCCGGGTCGCCTTCCTTCTCGCAGGGGTAGGTCACCGAGGACTCGCGCTCGAGGCGCTCCCAGGTGATGCCTGCGATCGAGTCCATGCACTGGCGCATCTCGTCGAACACTTCGCGCGGATGCGTGTAGTTCCAGGGAAGGCCGATGCGCCTGGCCAGCTCGTTGATCAGCCAGAGGTCTTCTTTCGCCTCGCCCGGCGGCTCGATCGCTTTTCTTCCGAGCTGCACCATGCGGTCGGTGTTGGTGACCGTGCCGACCTTCTCCGGCCACGCCGTCGCCGGCAGCACCACGTCTGCGAGGTAGGCGGTCTCGGTAAGGAAGATGTCCTGCACCACCATGTGATCGAGAGAAGCGAGCGCCTCGCGCGCGTGATCGACGTCGGGATCGGACATCGCCGGGTTCTCGCCCATGATGTACATGCCGCGGATTTCCCTTTTCTTCGCGGCGTGCATGATCTCGACCACGGTGAGGCCGGGCTTCGCGTCGAGCTCCATGCCCCACAATTTCTCGAAGCGCGCTTTCGCTTCGGGCGTCGCCACCCGCTGATAATCGGGATAGAACATCGGGATCAACCCCGAGTCGGAGGCGCCCTGCACGTTGTTCTGGCCGCGCAAAGGGTGCAGCCCCGAGCCCGGCTTGCCGATTTGCCCGGTCGCGAGCGCGAGCGCGATGAGGCAGCGCGCGTTGTCGGTGCCGTGCACGTGCTGCGAGATGCCCATGCCCCACATGATGATCGAGGCCTTCGACGTCGCGTAGAGGCGCGCGACTTCGCGAATCGTTTTTGCGTCGATGCCGCAGACGGGCGCCATCGCCTCGGGAGAAAACTTCTTCACGTTCTCGGCGAGCGCCTCGTAGCCCGAGGTGCGGTCGCGCACGAAGGCCGCGTTGACGAGACCCTCTTCGACGATGACGTGGAGCATCGCGTTCAGCAGCGCGACGTCGGTGTCGGCCTTGAACTGCAGGTTGTAGCTTGCATGGCGCGCGAGATCGCTGCGGCGCGGATCGGCGACGATGAGCTTCACGCCCGCTTTCGCCGCGTTCTTCATCCAGGTCGCCGCCACCGGGTGGTTCACCGTCGGGTTGGCGCCGATCAGGAAGATCACTTCCGCCTTCATCACGTCGCGCACCTGGTTCGACACCGCGCCCGAGTTGATGCCCTCCATGAGGGCGGCGACCGAGGACGCGTGGCACAACCGCGTGCAGTGATCGACGTTGTTCGAGCCGAACCCCGTGCGCACCAGCTTCTGGAAGAGGTAGGCCTCTTCGTTGGTGCCCTTGGCCGAACCGAAGCCGGCGAGCGATTTTTTCCCGTACTTGTCGCGAATGTCGCGCAATCCATTCGCCGCGAAATCGAGCGCCTCGTCCCAGCTCGCTTCACGGAATACCTGCGACCAGTTGTCCGGATCGACGGTGAAGTCTTTGTGCTTTTTAACTCCCGGCCTGCGGATGAGCGGCCGGGTGAGCCGGTGCTTGTGCTGCACGTAGTCGAAACCGTAGCGCCCCTTCACGCACAGGCGGCTGCCGTTCGCGGGCCCCTCGCGGCCCTGCACCCAGAGGATCTTGTTGCCCTTGACGTTGTAGGTGAGAAGGCACCCCACGCCGCAATAGGGGCAGACCGAGTCCACGGTCTTGTCCGCCTGGATCTTGCCGACTTCGCGAGCGGGCATGAGTGCGCCGGTCGGGCAGGCCTGCACGCATTCGCCGCAGGCGACACAGGTCGATTCGCCCATGGGGTCGTCGAAGTCGAACACGATCTTCGAGTGCTCGCCGCGGAAGGCGTAGCCGATGACGTCGTTCACCTGCTCCTCGCGGCAGGCGCGCAAGCACCTCGTGCACTGGATGCACGCATCCAGGTTCACCGCGATCGCCGCGTGCGAGAGATCGGGCTTCGGCTGGTGCCGCGATTCGAAGCGCGGCTTGCCGACTTTCAGCTGCTTCGCCCAGTGATCGAGCTCGGAATCGAGCGTGTAGGACTTCTCGGGAATGTCCGAGAGCAGGAGCTCCAGCACCATCTTCTGGCTTGCAACCGAGCGCGGGTTGTCGGTCGTCACCTCCATCCCGTCCTTGGGATAGCGGCAGCACGAGGGCGCGAGCACGCGCTCGCCCTTGATCTCGACCATGCAGGCGCGGCAGTTGCCGTCGGGCCGCATGCCTTCCTTGTAGCAGAGGTGCGGGATGTCGATGCCGTAGTGCTTCGCGGTTTCGATGAGGGTCTCGTCCGACCTGCCGACGACGGTCCTGCCGTTCAGCTTGAACTCAACGGGCATCGTCGCCGCTTGCGCGGTGCTTATGCGGTCCATCGGTCACCTCTCTCTAAAACCGGGGACAGACCACCATTTTCCAGCCCATTCCCGTCCCTATACCCGCATGGCAAAAAAAATAGTGGTCTGTCCCCGGTTTTCATCCGATTTCCTGCGGGAAGTATTTCATCACAGAAAGCACCGGGTTGGGGGCGGCTTGCCCCAGCCCGCATATGGATGCGTCCATCATCGCCTGGGAAAGCTCCTTCAGCAGCGGCTGATCCCATTTCATCTTCCCGATCAGCGTCAGCGTCTTGGCGGTACCCACGCGGCAGGGCGTGCACTGACCGCAGGATTCCTCGGAGAAGAATTTCGTCAGGTTGCGCGCGGCGGCGCTCGCTCGGTCCTTGTCCGAGAGAATCACCACGGCCGCCGAGCCGATAAAGCAGCCGTACTGGTTCAGGGTATCGAAGTCGAGCGGGATATCACCCATCGATGCGGGGAGAATCCCGCCTGAAGCGCCGCCCGGCAGGTAGCCGTAGAACTTGTGGCCATCGAGCATCCCGCCGCAGTATTCCGCGATCAGCTCCTTCACCGTGATGCCGGCCGGCGCAAGGTGTACGCCGGGCTTTTTCACGCGACCGCTCACCGAGAAGGAGCGCAGGCCCTTGCGGCCGTTGCGGCCATGAGAGGCGAACCAGTCGGCGCCTTTTTCCAGGATTTCGCGCACCCAGTGCAGCGTCTCCATGTTGTGCTCGAGCGTGGGCCGGTTGAAAAGCCCGACTTGGGCGACGTAGGGCGGGCGCAGCCGCGGCATGCCGCGCTTGCCCTCGATCGACTCGATCATCGCCGATTCCTCGCCGCAGATATAGGCGCCCGCTCCGCGCCGAAGGTGAACCGGGGGGAGCTTGCACGGCGGGTTCTTCCGCAGCGCGGCGATTTCCTTCTCCAGGATCGCGCGGCAGCCGTGGTATTCGTCGCGCAGGTAAATGTAGATTTCGTCGATGCCGACCGCCCAGGCGGCGACCAGCGAGCCTTCGATGAAGCGGTGCGGATCGCGCTCGAGGTACCAGCGGTCCTTGAACGTGCCAGGCTCGCCCTCGTCGATGTTGACCGCGAGCAGCCGCGGCGCCGGCTCCGCGGCGACCGATTTCCATTTGCGCCCGGCCGGAAAGCCCGCGCCGCCGAGCCCTCGCAGGCCGGAATTCTCCATCACGGCGATCACGTCTTCGCGCTTCCTCGCGCCGTCGACGCAGGATTGGGCGAGCGCGTAACCGCCCTGGGCGCGATAGGCCGCGTAGTCCACGCAGACAGGGTTCACGATGTCCGGGTGCGGATGCGATTCCCGCGAGCCCGGCGCGGGGTGCTTCACCGCCCTGGCTTTCACCAGCGCGGAAATCTTTTCGACACTCGCATGCGGCAGCGGGTTCTGCCCGACGACGGCGGCGGGCGCCGTTTCGCAGCGCCCGATGCAGGGGGCATGCAGCACGCGCACGTCCTTTCCGAGAAGGCCGGGGAGCTTCGCGAGCAGCTCGCTCGCACCCGCAATCTCGCAGGCGATCGAGTCGCACACGCGCACGGTGATCGCCGGCGGCGCCGCGCCGCCCTCCTTGATCACGTCGAAATGGTGGTAGAAGGTCGCGACCTCGTAGACCTCGGTCATCGAAAGCTTCATCTCGTCGGCGAGCGCGACCAGATGCGCGGCCGAGAGATGGCCGTAATGGTCCTGGATGCGGTGCAGATACTCGATCAGGAGATCGCGCCGGCGCGGCGCGTCTTTCAGGAGGGCGCGTACTTCTTCGCGGGCCTTGGGATCGACGCTGCGCCCTTTGGGCGTGCCGCGCACCCGCGCGCGTTTTGCAGTCGAAGGCACCGAAGAACCTCGGTCGTTCATGAGTCCATTTTACCGCCGGGGTAGCGGTAAAAGCTTGACAGGCATCAATAATCCTGCGGAACGGAATCAGGCGGGCACCCGCCGCCCCGACTAGTTCCGGCGTTTTGCGGGCGGCTTGTCGCTCGGGCTGAACTGCTCCACGCCGTGCTTGGCGTCGGTCTTCGCCTCGCGCGCACCCTGCACCATCTTCACCAGCGTCTCGAGATCGTAACTCGCGAGCAGGTGCGGCCGTTCGCGCTCGATGTACATGCGGATCGCCTCGGCCTCGCTCTTCGCGCCGGCGATGATCTCTGCGAGCGGCTGGCTTGCGCCGTAGAGCATACCCAGCGCCCGCAGCGCGCCTGCGAGCGCCTCGGCATCCACCGCAGGCTTGTCGGTTGGACCGTTCGACATGTGCAGCCGCCGCGTTTGGACACGTCCCGCGTTACGCAACGACTAGATGCTAGGCGCTGCAGCCCCAAAGTCAAGCTGCGCCGGCGCGGGGAACACGGCCGCGATCCGGGCGGATTTCAGCCCTTAGCGGATTCTGTTTGGACTTCCCTCCACCGCGCTGCGCTGCGCAGCCGGCAGCGCGTCGAGCATCTCCTGCACGTACTCGACGCGGTGCTTTCCGACCTGCAGCGCGAGCGCCGAAGGCCGGCGCTCGAAGCACCAGTCGCAGCGGCCGATGGCGCCGGTGGCGATGAAGCGCTTGCATTCGAAGCAGCGATCCCGTTCGAGATGGGGGCGGCGCTCCGGGTTGCGCCGGTAGACCATCAGCGTGTCGCGCAGGCGCGGCCAGCGCGGAAGATCGACGGCCTGGCCCAGCGTCCAGTTGAGCCGCAGCTCGCGGTGAAAGCGCACCGAGCCGGTCGCGCCCTCCTCGGGCTCGCCGATGTA
>VBCJ01000168.1 GCA_005884335.1 Betaproteobacteria bacterium
AGACATGTAGGCGGGCGAGCCCACGCCGGTGATCTGGGTCGTCTCCTGGCCGTGGCGCTGCTGAAATGAGGCTCCGAAGTCGCTGACTTTCGTGTCGCCCGATTGCGAGAGCAGGATGTTTCCCGGCTTGATATCGCGGTGGATCACCCCGTGCTGGAAGGCATACTCGAGCGCGCGTATGCATTTGAAGATGATCTCGACGACCTTGCTGAGGGGCAGCAGGTTGGTGACATCCGAGTGCGCCTCGAGCGTCGTGCCGGGCACGTACTCCATGACCAGGTAGCTGTGCTCGGGCTCGACCACCGCGTCGAGGATCTCGACG
>VBCJ01000169.1 GCA_005884335.1 Betaproteobacteria bacterium
GGTCGCGCGCAAGGTACACGCGGCTGGTCGCGCCGCTGCCGATCTCCCGAACGATCGGGTATTTGCCCAGGTGCTCCTGGAGCTCGAACTTCATCGCCATGGCGGCCAAGTCTAAGCCAAGACTCCGGGGCGGGAAAGTTGCAAAATGGCAGCTCGGCCTTGAAAACTGGCACAAATCCCCCATTTGCTTCGGGGTAATCGAACCTCATGCGCCTGGACAAGCTCACCACCAAGTTTCAGCAGGCTCTCGGCGACGCCCAAAGCATAGCCGTGGGGCAGGACCATCAATTCATCGAGCCCCTGCACCTGCTTGCGGCCTTGCTCGACCAGGAGGACGGAGCGAGCGCGTCGCTCCTGTCCCGAGCGGGCGTCAACGTCCCGCGGCTCCGGGAGGCGACCCGACAGGCGATTTCCCGGCTGCCGAAAGTCGAAGGCCACGGCGGGGAAGTGCAGATCTCGCGCGAGCTGAACGGGCTCCTCAATCTCACGGACAAGGAGGCGCAGAAGCGCGGCGACCAGTTCATCGCTTCGGAGCTGTTTCTGCTGGCGCTCGCCGAAGACAAGGGCGAGGCGGGCCGGCTGCTGAAGGAGAACGGCGGCAGCAAGAAGGCGATCGACCAGGCGATCAAGGCGGTGCGCGGCGGTGAGTCGGTCGGCAGCCAGGAAGCCGAGGGGAGCCGCGAGGCGCTGAAGAAATACACGCTCGATCTCACCGAGCGGGCGCGCTCGGGCAAACTCGACCCGGTGATCGGCCGCGACGACGAGATCCGCCGCGTGATCCAGATCCTGCAGCGACGCACCAAGAACAACCCGGTGCTGATCGGCGAGCCCGGCGTGGGCAAGACCGCGATCGTCGAGGGACTCGCCCAGCGCATCGTGAACGAGGAGGTGCCCGAAACGCTCAAGGGGAAGAGGGTGCTCTCGCTCGACATGGCGGCGCTGCTCGCGGGCGCCAAGTACCGCGGCGAGTTCGAGGAGCGGTTGAAGGCCGTGCTGAAAGAGCTCGCGCAGGACGAGGGCCGCACCATCGTCTTCATCGACGAGCTGCACACCATGGTCGGCGCCGGCAGGGCCGAAGGCGCGATCGACGCCGGCAACATGCTGAAGCCCGCGCTTGCGCGGGGGGAACTGCATTGCGTAGGCGCGACGACCTTGGACGAATACCGCAAGTACATCGAGAAAGACGCGGCGCTCGAGCGCCGCTTCCAGAAGGTGATGGTGAACGAGCCCTCGGTCGAGGCGACCATCGCCATCCTGCGCGGCCTGCAGGAAAAGTACGAGGTGCACCACGGCGTCGACATCACCGACCCGGCGATCGTCGCCGCGGCCGAGCTCTCGCGCCGCTACATCACCGACCGTTTTCTTCCGGACAAGGCGATCGACCTGATCGACGAGGCAGCCGCGCGCATCAAGATGGAGATCGACTCCAAGCCCGAGGCCATGGACCGGCTCGATCGGCGCATCATCCAGCTCAAGATCGAGCGCGAGGCGATAAAGAAGGAGAAGGACGAAGCTTCGCAGAAGCGCCTGACGCTGATCGAGAGCGAAATCAAGAAGCTCGAGCGCGAATACGCCAACTTGGAGGAAGTCTGGAAGGCGGAGAAGGCTGCGGTGCAAGGCTCGCAGCACATCAAGGAAGAGCTGGAGAAGCTCAAGCTCGAGATGGAGGCCGCGAAGCGTAAAGGCGACTGGCAGAAGGTCTCCGAGCTGCAGTACGGCCGCATGCCCCAGCTCGAAGCGCAGTTGAAGAAGGCAGAGAAGACGCCCTCGGCGCACGAGAAGCCGAAGCTGCTGCGCACTCAGGTCGGCGCCGAGGAGATCGCCGAAGTCGTGTCTCGCGCGACCGGCATTCCAGTCTCGAAAATGATGCAGGGCGAGCGCGACAAGCTGCTCGCCATGGAAGAGAAGCTCCACGAGCGCGTGGTTGGCCAGGACGAGGCGGTGCGCCTCGTCGCCGACGCGATCCGGCGCTCGCGCGCGGGGCTCTCCGACCCGAACAGGCCTTACGGCTCCTTCCTCTTCCTCGGTCCCACCGGCGTGGGCAAGACCGAGCTGTGCAAGGCGCTCGCGGCTTTCCTGTTCGACTCGGAAGATCATCTCATCCGCATCGACATGTCCGAATTCATGGAGAAGCATTCGGTCGCGCGCCTGATCGGGGCGCCTCCCGGCTACGTCGGTTACGAGGAGGGCGGGCATCTCACCGAGATGGTGAGGCGCAAACCCTACAGCGTGATCCTGCTCGACGAAATCGAGAAAGCGCACCCGGACGTCTTCAACGTGCTGCTGCAGGTTCTGGACGACGGCCGCATGACCGACGGCCAGGGGCGCACCGTGGACTTCAAGAACACCGTGGTGGTGATGACTTCCAACCTCGGTTCGCACATGATCCAGCAGATGCAGGGCGATGATCCCGGCCTCATCAAGACTGCGGTCATGGCGGAAGTGAAGACCCAGTTCAGACCCGAGTTCGTCAACCGCATCGACGAGATCGTCGTGTTCCACGCGCTCGACGAGAAGCACATCCGCAGCATCGCCAAGATCCAGCTGCGCTACCTCGAGGAGCGGCTCGCGAAGCTGGAGATTCGGTTGGAAGTCGGAGACAGCGCCCTCGAGCAGCTGGCCAAGGCCGGCTTCGATCCGGTCTACGGCGCGCGTCCCCTCAAACGCGCGATCCAGCAGAGCATCGAGAACCCGCTGGCGAAGGCGATCCTCGAGGGCAGGTTCGCCGCGAAGGACATCGCACGCGTCGAGTACCGGAACGGCGCGATGCAGTTCGAGAAAGCTGCAGCGAAGTCCGCTCAAAGAGCGGCGGTGCACTGAAAAAAGCCGGGTAGTGTCCCAGATTGATTAGGACACTACCAAAAAGCCTTGATGGGACGCAATGCCCCGGGCAGAATCCGGGTTCAATGTTCGTCGCCGACTCCAGGCGCCTCACTCACGCTGGCGCCAAAAAAATAGCCGACACCGCCGTAGCCAAGGCCAGGCAGGCCGGGATCGCGATCTCGGTTGCGGTTGCCGATTCGGGCGGACATCTGATCGTGCTCGAACGCATGGATGGAGGCCGGTTTCATTCTCTGCACTCGGCGACGACCAAGGCCGTCTGCGCCGCCTCGAACAAGCGGCCCACCTCCTCGCACGGCGCGCAGGGGCAGGCGCTCGATGTGGCCCATGCCCTCGGGCTCGCGCTCGCGGCGGGACCCGGGCGCTGGACCGCGATGGAAGGCGGTTGCCCGGTTTTCGTGGAAGGCGAATGCATCGGCGGGGTCGGCGTGAGCGGCGCCGACTGGGCGACCGACGAGCGCATCGCGCGCGAAGCGGTGGAATCCATCGGCGCTACCGCGGGCGCGGGCCCGAAGTAGGCCGATGGCGTTCGAGCCGCTTCGGGCCGCCTGTATCGGGATGGGCTGGTGGTCGGACGTTCTCGCCGACGCCATCCAGCGGTCCAAGAAACTCAAAATCGTCGCCTGCTACACGCGCTCCGAAGAGAAACGCCGGGCCTTCGCCGCCAAATACGGCTGCAGGGCGGCGCCGAGCTACGAGGCCATCCTGGAAGATCGCGCAATCGAGGCGATCGTCAACACCACGCCGAACGACGCGCATCTGGAAACCACGCGTGCCGCCGCCGCGGCGGCCAAGCACGTATTTCTCGACAAGCCGATCGCCAATACCGTCTCCGAAGGGCGCGCCATCACCGTGGCATGCCGCAAGGCCGGGGTCGTGCTCGCCCTGGGATACCAGCGGCGCCGCGAGAGCCATTTCCGGTGGATCCGCGCTCAGATCGACGCAGGTGCGTTCGGAAAACTCGTCAATGCCGAAGCCAACATCAGCCGCGACCGGGTCGGAAAGATCGATCTCGGTTCCTGGCGGTACACGGCGGCGGGGATGCCGGGGGGCGTGATGCTGCAGATCGGCATCCACTACACGGACGTGCTCGAATACCTTCTCGGGCCCATCAAGGCCGTAAACGGAAGGTCCGCGCAGCTCGTGCTCCCGGGCGACAATCCGGACGTCGCCAGCCTCGTTCTCGAGCACGAAGGCGGTGCGCTCTCGACGCTCAACGCGAGCTACGCTTCCGCCTCCGAGTACTA
>VBCJ01000118.1 GCA_005884335.1 Betaproteobacteria bacterium
CCCCTGGGCCACGGCTTCGGCCGTATCGGCGTTGGTGCGGATTTGCGCGTAGGCTTCCTTGGAGACGAAATTCTTGGCGAGCAGTTCCTGGTAGCGGCGCTCCTGTGATCGGGCCTGGTTTTTTTGCGAGGTGTCGCGCAGGAAGTTGGCTTCGGCCTGGCGCAATGCCGCCTGGTAGGGACGCGGGTCGATCTTGAAGAGCACGCGATCCCGTGGGACTTCCTCGCCTTCCTTGAAGCCGACCTCCACGATCTGTCCGTCTACGCGCGCCTTGACCGCCACGGTCGAGTAAGCCTCGACGTTGCCGATCGCAAGGAGCCGGAAAGGCACGACCTCCTGCAGGACCGGCGCAATCGAGACCGGTATCGCCGAAGGTCCTTTGGGCGCCTTGCGCTCGTTTGCGAGTATTTCGGTGCCGAAATAGGCGAACAGCACAACCGCGACGACGAGCAGGCCGACCCCGCCGAACACGAACAGGCGCTTGGCGGTAGGTGCTGCAACGTGCGGTCGAACTGAAGAATCCATGGGTTCGCTAACGAGGGGAAAAAGCCGCGTATTCCATCAGGAAAGCGGCCGAGCAATGCGATCGACTACGAATAACTCCGTTCATCGACTCTCGGGTCCCCGCAACAAATAAAAGCTACCGTGGACCCCGGCCCCCTCCCGTTGTCCCCCGATGCCTGGTCGGCAAACGCTTAAATTTACGGCAAAAGACGCTCCGACGCAAAGAGGTCTTCGGTGTTTTCCCGATCCCGAACAAGGTGAGCAGTTTTCCCGTCGACGATCACCTCGGCAGGACGCGGCCGGGAATTGTAATTCGAGCTCATCGTCATGCCGTAAGCGCCCGCCGACATGATGGCGAGAAGGTCCCCGGCCGCGACCGTGAGCGCGCGTCCCCGGGCGAGAAAATCCGCCGATTCGCAGACCGGACCCACAATGTCGTAACGCTGCGCCGGGCCGTTACGCCGCGTAACCGGCAGCACCTCGTGCCAGGCATCGTACAGTGCCGGGCGCAACAGGTCGTTCATCGCCGCGTCGGTCACCACGAAGTTCTTTGCCCCCCCATGCTTGAGATATTCGACGCGAGTGAGCAGGAGCCCGGTGTTTCCGACAAGCGAACGGCCGGGTTCAAACAAAATTCGCAACTCGCGCTTGCCAAGGCGCTGAAACAGGCGTGCCAGGTAGTCTTTCACCGCCGGGGGCGCTTCGTCGCGATAACGGATGCCGAGCCCGCCGCCCAGATCGAGATGCTCCAGATGCACCCCTGTGGCGTCCAAGGCGTCGACAAACTCGAGCACTTTTTCAAGCGCGGCGACGAACGGCTCGACGTCGGTAATCTGCGAGCCGATATGGACATCGATTCCGATGACTCGAAGTTCCGGCAGCTTCGCCGCCTTGCGGTAAAGCGGGAGCGCTGCGTCGTAGGCGATGCCGAATTTGCTTTCACGCAAGCCGGTGGCGACGTAGGGGTGCGTCTTGGGATCGACGTCGGGGTTGATGCGCAAGGACACAGGCGCGATCTTGCCCATGCTCTGCGCAACCGCGGCGAGCCGAGCAAGTTCTCCTTCGGACTCCACGTTGAAGCACAGAACTCCGGCCTCAAGCGCGCGGCGGATCTCGGCTTCGCTCTTGCCCACGCCGGAAAAAACGGTCTTGGCTGCGCTGCCTCCCGCGGCGAGGACCCGGGCAAGCTCGCCGCCGGAAACAATATCGAAGCCCGAACCCAGCCGTGCGAGAAGGTTCAGTACCGCGAGATTGGAGTTGGCCTTGACCGAATAGCAGATGAGGACGTCGCGTCCCGAACAAGCCTGATCGAACTCGCGGTATGCGAGCTCCAGCGCGGCGCGCGAATAGACGTAGCTCGGCGTGCCGAAGCGCTCCGCTATCTCGACGAGAGGCACGCGCTCCGCGCACAGCGTGCCGTCCTGGTACGAAACAAAATTCACTGGCGCGGCGCGGGTTTGCTATCCTGCTTCGGATCTCGTTCCGGCGGGGGAAGATAGAGCGCCGCTTTGTTGCCGCAGGCCGAGAGGGCGAGGAAAACGAGAATGAGGCCAACGGCGCGGCGCATGGCGATGCTGATAGGTGATTTGTGCAAACGAGTTTAGCACGGCGATGACCCCGAGCGAATTCGACAGCCTGGCCGATGCGATGCTGGAGCGGATTGCGCGGGCGGTGGAAGAAAGCGGGGCCGATTGCGACTGCGAGCCCAAGGGCTCCGGCGTATTGGAGCTCGAATTTGCCGACGGCAGCCGCATTGTCGTCAACCGCCACTCTGCAGCGCGTCAGATCTGGGTCGCAGCAAGATCAGGGGGCTACCATTTCCGCTGGGATGGGTCGGACTGGGTCGACACCCGTGCGGGCGGCGAGCTGCTGGCAGCACTGTCGAAGCTGGTGAGCGAACAATCGAACCGAGCGGTCGTGCTGCGCTAGTCACGCAGCGGACGACGCGCGTCCGCGGGAGCTTGCCGATCGAGTCAGAACAACTGGTTCCTCGCGTCCTCGGTAGTCCGCACTCCCGGATCGACCGGACCCTGCTCCGGCGGTACGTTTTCGCGAAAGAAGAATTCCGGTTTCCCCTCGGTTGACTGAAGGCCGTTCTCATTGACTTTCACCGAGACGACGCCCTCGGGGACGCGCTGGACCATTTCCGGCGTACCCTTCAGCGCCTTGGCCATGTAGTTCATCCAGATCGGCAGCGCCGTGACCGACCCGGTCTCCCCGGGGCCGAGTTTTTTCGGCTGATCGAAGCCCACCCAGGCGATGCTGACCAAGGTCGGTTGATAGCCGCTGAACCAGGCATCGATGTAGTCGTTGGTGGTGCCGCTCTTGCCGGCGAGATCCTGGCGGCCGAGGACCATGGCGCGCGCCCCGGTTCCATAGCGCATGACATCGTGCATCATGCTGTCCATGATGAAGGCGTTGCGGGTGTCGATGACCCGCAGGGATTCGTCCCCGGCGCGAGCCGGCTGTGCCTGCGCGAGAACGTTGCCACGGTCGTCGACGATCTTCTGAATCACGTACGGCTCGGTGCGATATCCGCCGGTGGCAAATACCGAAAAGGCGCGGGCCATCTGAAGCGGAGTGGCCGAGCCCGCGCCGAGCGCCATGGTGAGGTAGGGCGGGTGGCGATCGGCATCGAAGCCGAATCGGGTGATGTAATCCTGCGCGTACTGCGGGCTGATCGTCTGCAGGATGCGGATCGACACCATGTTCTTCGATTTGGCGAGCGCCATGCGCATGCTCATGGGCCCTTCGTACCTGCCGTCATAGTTCTTAGGCTCCCATACCTGCCCACCGGTCAGCGCCGCGTCGACCACCACGGGGGCATCATTGATAACGGTCGCCGGCGTAAAGCCCTTCTCCAGAGCGGACGAATAGATGAAAGGCTTGAAACCCGATCCGGGCTGGCGCCAGGCCTGGGTCACGTGGTTGTACTGGCTCCGGCTGAAATCGAAGCCGCCGACGAGCGATCGCACTGCGCCGTCCTGCGGATTGACCGAGATAAAGGCGCCCTCGGCTTCCGGGAGCTGGACGATCTGCCAATCGTCATGGTCGTCTTTCTGGATGCGAATCACCGCGCCGCGCCGGATCCTGCGGGTCGGTGGGGTTCGGGAATCGAGCATGCGCTCGGCGAACTTGAGTCCCTCTCCGGACACGGTAACGGTTTCTCCTCCACGCCGATAGGCTGTCACCCGTTTCGGCGTCGCCTCCAGAACGAGTGCCGCGAGGAGGTCATCGCTGTCGGGATGGTCTTGCAGCGTTTCCTCGTAGTCCTCCTCCTGCGCATCCTTGAGATCGACGAATCCTTCGGGG
>VBCJ01000119.1 GCA_005884335.1 Betaproteobacteria bacterium
CAGCGCGGCGAAGAGCGCCGCGAGGTACGCAATCGAATATCGGAAGGTGCGCCGCGCGAGCGCATCGCTGTAGTTCGTGTAGAGGCGCACCGCGTAGCCCAGGAATATTCCGTTCAAGACGACTGCGGCGGCGAGGTAGGTCCAGCCGCTCATCCCGTAGGCGAAGGGGAGCAGCGCCGAGGCGAACAGAATCAGCGTATAGAGCAGCACGTACAGCCGAGTGAAGCGGTGCCCGTGCGTGACTGGCAGCATGGGCAGCCCGGCCTTGGCGAACTCCTCGGTGCGATAAAGCGCGAGCGCCCAGAAATGCGGCGGGGTCCAGGCGAAAATGATCAGGAACAGAAGCAGTGCTTCAGGGGCAACCTCGCCGGTAACGGCGGCCCAGCCGAGCACGGGCGGCATCGCCCCGGAGGCCCCGCCGATGACGATGTTCTGCGGCGTCATCGGCTTGAGCACGACCGTGTAGATCACTGCGTAGCCGATGAACGTGGCGAAGGTCAGCCACATGGTGAGCGGATTGACGAGGGCGTACAGCATCCACAGTCCGGTGCCGCCGACCGCGCCGGCGAACGCAAGCGTCTGAAGCGACGTGAGCTCCCCGCGGGGCAGCGGCCTCTCCCGAGTGCGCGTCATGACCGCGTCGATTTCCGATGACCGCACAGAACACGATCAAGGACACCACGCGCGGCTTGGTGAGACTCAGGAACTGGCGCAGGCGGAAGCGGGCGGCGGTCGAAGCCATCTGCATAGGGGGAAATTTTATCACGCTCGCCTTGCGGCTCTACCCGACGCGCGAGGCCCTGAGCAGCCGCGCGAGATCTTTCACCATCCGTTGTGCATCGGGATCGCTCGGGAATCGCAGCACCAGGTTGCCCAGCGGATCCAGGAGGTAGATGTGATCGGCGGGGCTCCGCGCCGCAGGGAATTCCGCAACGAAGGCTCTGCCGGGCGCGCGCGCGACGCGCAGGCCCTCGTGGTCGCGCAAGAGCGCTGCATCGGGGGGCGCCCCATCGGCGAGCAGCCACATTCGTTCGATTCGCTCCGCGTCCTTGCCCTGCGCGAGGCGCACCTGGCGCATGTAAAGGAGCTTTTTCCGGCAGCCTTCGGCGCAGGCGCCGGAATCGATCTGCAGCAGCACCCATCTGCCGCGCAACTGCGAGAGCCTGAACGCGCTGCCGTCCAAGCGCCGAAGTTCGGGGTCGGAGATGGGGCGGGCTTCGATCAGCTCGCCGTAATTCAGCCGCGACTGCGGCTGCCATACGAAGTAGGCGAGCCAGGCTGCGACCGTGGGCGCGGCGCAAAGCGCAAGGATGACAAACGCGATGCGCCTGCCGCGACGCCGGTCCTCAGCTGCGCCCGGAACCGGCTCGCTTGAAGCTGAGAGCGACATAGAGGACGGCGGCAAGCGCCGCAAACGAATACCACTGCAGCGCGTAGCTGCGGTGCCGATCCACGCCGGTGTCGGGACGCTCCCATTCGCGCGCGAGGCCGTCCTGGGCGTCGCTCGTCTGCTCGATCACGAACGGCTGAAGCCCGAGCCCGAGGCGCTTCTCCTCCCGCTCCGGCACCAGGTTCTGGCGCAAGGGACCCGAGGCCGCTTCGGGAGCGAGCTCGATGAAGCGCCGGCTCGGCGCCACCGCGATGCCCTCGATCGTTTGGATGTTCTCCGGGGTCGGGACCGCGGGCAGCCTCGCGCGCTCGCCGGCCGCGATCCAGCCGCGGTTGACGAGAACGTGGAGCTCGCCGCCTTCGAGCTTCAGCGGCGTCAGCACGTGATAGCCGGCAGCACCGTGCAGCACCTTGTTGTCGAGGAGGAGCACGGCGCGCGCGACGAAACGGCCGCGCGCGCTGACGCGCCGGCGCTCGAGGGCGGAGGCGTCCAGTCGCACCGAGGGCACCGAAAGCACCGGGCCCTTGGCCGCTTCGTCGAGCCGGCGGCCGAGCTCGAGTTTTTCCTCGGCGCGCCGCGTCTGCCAGTTGCCGAGCGAAATGGTGAGCGCGATGAAAGCAGCCGCCGCGATGCTCGAGGCGACCCCCGGACGGAATACTCGCCCACTGATGCGGATTCCCGTCATGATTTCGCAGGGAGTACACTCGGCGCAAAAGGTTCCCGCCGCCTCGCCGTGAAAATCGTCGTCATCCTCTTGTTCGTCGCGATCCTGGCGAGCCTGGGCTCGGCGCTGTTTTTTCTGGTGACCGACAGCGGCCAATCCAAGCGCACCGTGAAGGCGCTCGCGCTGCGCGTCGGATTGTCGCTGACGCTGTTCCTGTTGCTCATGGCCGGCTATTACTTCGGCCTCATTCCAGGCAAGATCAGCTGAGGCGGCCGCGCGTGAAGCGCGGCGCACGGGTTCCCTAAAGCCAGTACACGAATATGAACAGGCCCAGCCACACCACGTCGACGAAGTGCCAGTACCACGCGACCGCTTCGAACGCGAAATGGTTTTCGGGCTTGAAGTGGCCGGCGAGACAACGGGCGAGAATCACGGACAGCATGAGTGCGCCGAGGGTCACGTGGAATCCGTGGAAGCCGGTGAGCATGAAGAACGTCGAGCCGTAGACGCCGGTCGAGAGCTTCAGGTTGAGATCGGAATAGGCGTGGCCGTATTCATAGGCCTGGAAGCAAAGGAAGGTGACGCCTAGCGCTACCGTGAAGAACATGAAGAGCGCGAGCTGTGCGCGCTTCCCCTCCTTCAGCGCCCAGTGGGCGATCGTGACCGTAACACCCGATGAGAGGAGCAGCAGCGTATTGATCGCCGGGATGCCCCAGGCGGCCATCGGCGTAAACGGATCCTTGAAATTCGGCCCGGCCGAAGGCCACTGCGCCGCGAAATCCGGCCAGAGCAGCTTGCTGTCGATGCTGCCCAGGTCGGGCACCGCGATTAGCCGCGCATAGTAGAGCGCACCGAAGAACGCGCCGAAGAACATCACCTCCGAGAAGATGAACCAGCTCATGCCCCAGCGGAACGACACGTCCTCCCAGCGGCCGTACTTGCCGCCCTCGGACTCGCGGATCACGTCGCCGAACCAGCGCACCATCATGAGGACGAGGATGGCGAGCCCGAGCAGCAGGATGTAGCGCCCGGGCTCCCAGCCGTTCAGCCAGCCCGCGGCGCCGGTCGCCATGCACAGCAGCGCTGCCGAGCCGAAGATCATCCAGTGAGACGGCTGCGGAACGTAGTAGTGCTGAGCGCGGTCGCTCATCTTGCTCTCCTCTCCTTACGCGGCCCTGCCGACGATGAACTTCACCAGCAGGACTAGGCTCAATACGAAAATCGCGGCTCCTATGAGGCCGGCGATGATCACCTGCGCCGGCTTCAGCTGCGCCGCATCCGACTCATGCTCCGCGCGCCTCCTTATGCCGAGAAACGACCAGAACACCGCTTTCGCGACCTGCAGCGGCGACGCGGACTTCGGCGTTTGCTCGCCGGCCATTGCCGTCATCCCCCGCCCCCGCGCGCCCCGTCCACCTCGAAGAAGGTGTAGGACAGCGTGACCGTATTGAGCTCGGGCGGCAGCTTCGGATCGATCACGAAAACCACCGGCATCCTGCGCACTTCGCCCGGAGCGAGCGTCTGTTGCCGGAAGCAGAAGCATTCCATCTTCCCGAAATAGAGCGCCGCCTGTTGCGGGCTGTAGCTCGGAACCGCTTGTCCCGTCACGGGCCGCTCGAGCGTGTTCCTCACCTCGTATACGACTTGCGTCACCTCGCCCGGGCGCACCGACACGCTGGCCTGAAGGGGTCTGAAGGTCCAGGCCAGGCGTTGCGTGTTGGCGTCGAATTCGACCGAGATCCTGCGCGTGGAGTCGACTTGAGTGTTCTGCGCCGCGATGGCGTCAGGCTGAAATACGTCTCGGATTCCCGTCACCTCGCAGATCTTCTCGTAGAACGGAACGAGCGCGAAGCCGAAACCGAACATCACGGCCACCACGACCAGCAGTTTTTGCATCAGTTGCCGGTTGGCCTTCGCGCGATCGTCGGCCTGCTTTGTCATTTGAGCATGACGTACTTGAGCATGATCCCAAGAAAGAAGGCGAGCGCGATCGAGCCGAGCACCCACGCGGTCCTGCGATTGCTCCGCCGCTGCTCGAGTTCAGGCGTCATCCCACCACCGGTTGCTCGTGGAAGCTGTGGTAGGGAGCGGGGCTTGGCAGATGCGTCCACTCGAGGGTGTCGGCGCCGTCCCAGGGCCGTTGCCCGGCCTTCTCGCCTCGCCCGAGCACGGTCACTTTCAGGATGATCCACAGGAACAGGATCTGAGAGAGAGCGAAGCCGAACGCGCCGATCGAGGCGATCTCGTTGAACTCGGCGAACTGCAGGGCATAGTCGGGAATCCTGCGCGGCATGCCGGCCAGACCCAGGAAGTGCATCGGGAAGAAGGTGACGTTGAAGAAGATCATCGACAGCCAGAAGTGCCATTTGCCGAGCGTCTCGTCGTACATGCGGCCCGTCCACTTCGGCACCCAGAAATAGAATCCGGCGAACAGTGAAAACAGCGACCCGGCGACCAGCACGTAGTGGAAATGTGCCACGACGTAGTAGGTATCCTGCAGCTGGATGTCGATCGGCATGATCGCGAGGATGAGGCCGGTGAACCCGCCCATGCTGAACACGAAGATGAAGCCTACGGCAAACAGCATCGGCGTCTCGAAGCTCATCGAGCCGCGCCACATGGTTGCGAGCCAGTTGAACACCTTGACGCCGGTGGGCACCGCGATCAGCACCGTTGCGTACATGAAGAACAGGATCCCCGCCGTGGGCATGCCGACGGTGAACATGTGGTGCGCCCAAACGACGAACGAGAGGATTGCGATCGAGGCGGTCGCGTACACCATCGAGGAATAGCCGAACAAGGGCTTCCTCGAGAACGCGGGAATCACCTGGCTGATGATGCCGAAGCCCGGGAGGATCATGATGTAGACCTCGGGATGGCCGAAAAACCAGAAGATGTGCTGGAACATCACCGGGTCGCCGCCT
>VBCJ01000120.1 GCA_005884335.1 Betaproteobacteria bacterium
TGTACCGAGACGGTTACGGTGCAGCCGAACAAGACGTAGAACCCGATCCGACCAAGCTTCTCGCCCATGCCGAACCATAGGGCCAGCACCACAGCGTAGACCGCGGCGTAAATCAGAAAGTGGGACGGGTTGACCCAGAGGATCTGCCCGATCAGCAGCTCCTTCAGGTTTTCGCCGCCGCGCGGGTTGTGGGCGAGCAGCAGGATCGCAATGCTCGAACCGAGGACGAATACCACGCCGATAATGGCCTCCTGGACCTCGGGCCAGCGGCGCTCCGTCCACGTCAGCATCATCGCGCAACCGAGCGCGGCCGACAGCGCGGCGATCTGCACCGCGGCGCCCGTGGGTTCCCAGCCCAGGTAATCTGCGAGGATCACACCGACTCCGGCGATTTGCGCCACGGCGAGATCGACGAAAACGATGCCGCGCGCGAGCACCTGCATCCCGAGCGGAACATGGGTCGCCGTCACCAGCAGGCCCGCGATGAACGCGGGCCACAGAATGCCGAAGCTTGCCGCGTCGAGACTCATTTCACGGTCGCGAGCAACCGGCCGATCGTATCGTCGAACAATCCGAACAGATCCTTCGCTTTGTCGGTTCCGCCGACCGTGAAGGGCAGCATCACCGAGGGGATCTTCGTGCGTTCCGAAAGGAATTCCGCTGCTCTCGGGCTATTATAGGGAGAATAGACAATGACTTTCGCAGGGTCACGCTTCATCCGCTCGACCAGTTCCGCGAGATGCGCAGGCGTCGGAGGCAGGCCGGGCTTCGGTTCGAGGCTTCCCGCTTCGCGCATTCCCGCCCAGTTGATGAAATACGACATGTCTTTATGGTACACGACGACGGGAACGCCTTTGAGGCGGACGGTTTCTTTTTCCCAGCGCGATAGCGCCGCCCGCCAGCGCTCAAGAAAAACACTCGCGCGCGCTTTGTAGGCTTCGGCATTGGCCGGATCGAGCTGCACCAGCCGCTCGGTCAGCACGTCGGCGACCTTGGCGATGTTGCGCGGATCCAGATGAACGTGCGGATTGCCGGACGGGTGAACGTCCCCAAGTGCGCGATCCACGACTTTGGGAATCTCGAGTTTGGGCACGAATTGCGACGCTTCAAGATATCCTGCCGAACCGGGCTGGATCCTCGCGTTGCCAGACTGAGTCAACAGCAGCGGCAGCCAGCCGATTTCAAGCTCGGACCCGGAACAAATCAACAGATCGGCCGAGCGGATGCGCGCGATCAGGCTCGGGCGCGCCTCCACTTTGTGCACGTCCTGCAACGCGTTCGTGGCTGAATAGACGGACGCTTTGTCGCCTGCAAGCTCCTGCGCGAGCGCCGCCCATTCCTGCTCACAGGCAAAGACATTGAGCGCCGCCGTTGCCGGCAGCGCAACAACAACCGAACTCAATGCGACAAGAAATCTCAGAATCGCTTTCATGTTCGTCACCTCAGAATTTGTGGGCGCCGTGCGCGCCCAGACTCACGATGTACTGGAGGAAGACTTGGTTGTCGGTCGCGTCGCTGCGGGACTTGTCGCTCGCGGCCTGGAGGCGGACCCGGCTGAACTCGCTCGGACTCCAGTCGACCATCACGGTGTGCCGCGTCGGGTTGTATGCGGCGAGGATCGGGAAATCCGCCGCGGTGAGAGGAGCCGAAAGGCTGGTGGTGCCTGAATTCAACCTGTCATATCGATAGCCGACCCGCCACATCGGAACGAACTGATAGACACCCTGGAGATACCAACCCGACTGCACCGATGCGAACCCGCCGGTCTGCGCCGTCCCCGTGGTATCAAAGGTGAGATTGCCGTCTTCCTTGCGCCGGAAATACTCCCCCTGCAGCTTGAAGTGGGTGATGGTCGGGTTTTGGTTCGGCGCCCACTTCAGGATCCCGTCCAACACCCAGAGACGACTGTTGCCCGTGAAGCTGTTGGTGTTGACGGGATTTCCACTCGAATCAAGATTGCCGAAGGTGCGGTCCTGGGGCGAGGTGCTCAGATACGAGACTCCGGCCTGCCATGCGGTGCTCGTTCCGAGGTCTCCTCCAACGTGCGCGAACAGAGTGCTCGAGCCGACGCCGTTCTTGTTGCGTCCGCCCGCCGGGCCCGCGGGAAACTGCCGCCCGCGCCCGAGCTCCAGTCCCAAATCAAAGTAGAGATCGCTCGGCGCCACCCATTTGAGCTGGATGCCGTCCTCGTTCAGCTGGTTGCCGAGGAACACCCTGTTCGCAAGCGGCGCGTCGGTGAAGTCCCAGGCGTGCGCGTGAATCTGGTTTTGATAACCCACGCCCGAGAAAAACCGCCCAGCCTTGATCGTGAATCCGTATGAAAGGGCGAGCGTCTGGATGTACCCCTCCTCCACTCCGATGCCGTCTTCGGGCGATATCGAGGCGATCAGAGTTCCGCGGAAGTTGTGATCGATGTTCGCCGCAAGGGCGAGCTCCGATTCGCCCAGGCTCAGACCGCGAACGCCCGGCCCGACCTCGCCCAGCGTCGGCGCAAATCCGTTGATCCTGAACGCGTTCGGATCCTGCGAAAGATTCGAATAGATGCCGTTCAGGATCACCGAAACGGCGGGGTTCATCGCGTTCTCACCGGTCGGCCTGCTGGAGGCCTGAACCGCCGCCTGTTGCGCGGTGGCTTCCGCCTCCTGCACGCGCTTATCAAGCTGCCTGACCTGCTCGCGCAAAGCCCTCAGCTCGTCCTGCGTCTGCGCGGTCGCGCCGTGGGGCAGGCCCAGCGCAGCCGCAACGGCGAGCGCCATGGTTCCTTTTCTGTACATGTGTCTCTCCAAGTTCATGTGATCGCGATGCACCTCGAGGGGCGTTCGCGAACACGGTCGCTTCGCGAAAGCGAAGCAGGTTACCGAGCGACCGAACTAGGAGAGGACGGGAGGAGCGCGCGAATCGAATTCGATTCGCGGCGAAAACGGCAGGGGAAGTACGACCGGCGCGACGGCCGGCAACGCGATCCTTGGCGGCTCGATCGCCAGCGCAAGCGCCGGCAGCGCGCTGTCGACCGCGTGATACGCGATGCACTGCTCTGCGGGATGGCTGACGGGCGGGACGCACTTGCCGCTGCGCTCGGCTTTCGCCATGTCGTGCTGCAGATGCGACAGCGCGTGCAGCTGCGCGGCCTGCTGGGCAAACACCAGCGCGGCGGCGACGAGCAGGTGACGCAGAGTGCGGTTCGGCATGGCCGATGTTACAGGCAGCATCGGCCGCAAGTCTACTACAACCGCCGCCAGGCATCTCAGCAGAGTTTTCCGCGAGCTACAGTGCGGGAGACCTCGAATTCGCGAAACGTCAATTTTCGTTCAACGCATCGATCAAGGGACAGTGGACCTTGCCTCGTTGCGTGCGGCATCTGCGCACCAAACTCGTAAGCTGGTCGCGAAGCGCGGAGAGATCTTTGAGGCGGTCTTCGACCACGGCGAGCTTGCGCTCGGCGAGTCCGCGGGCCGCAGAGCAGCTGCGGCCGTCGTTGAGCTGAAGGAGCGCGGCCACCTCATCCAGTGCGAAGCCGAGTCGCTGCGCCCGCCGTATGAACCGCAGCCGCGCGAGACTCTCTTCGCCGTAGCGACGAACCGCCCCATAGGGGCGACCGGGAAGCGGCAGCAGGCCCCTGCGGTGGTAGAAGCGCACTGTTTCCAAGTTGACGCCCGCGGCCCGGGCGACCTGTCCGATGGTATAGGCGGCTTCGGCCATGGCTTGACTCCGTACTCAAGTACGTACCTAGACTATGAGCGTAGCTCGAAATCGGAGTTCCCATGAAGCTCGACCTGAGCGCCGGCGGCGCCCTAGTCGGCGGCGCGCTCGCCTCGATCGGCGCATCGCTATGCTGCGTCGGCCCTCTCGTGCTCGTTTCGCTCGGGATAGGCGGCGCCTGGGTGTCTTCGCTCACGACACTTGAGCCCGCCCGCCCCATATTCATGCTCGCCACGGTTGCACTCTTCGGCGCCGCTTACTGGAAGCTTTACCGGGCGCCCGAGGTTTGCAAGCCTGACGAGGCCTGCGCGGACCCACGCGTGCGCAACCGCCAGCGGATGGTTTTCTGGGCCTTGCTGGTCGTCGTCGCTCCGCTTCTTACGTTTCCGTGGTACGCGCCGCTTTTC
>VBCJ01000121.1 GCA_005884335.1 Betaproteobacteria bacterium
AAGATCCTCTTCGGCATGGGTACCTATGGCTCGCGCTCGATCGCCGTGGGCGGCACCGCCATCGTAAAGGCCGTGGACAAGATCGTTGCCAAAGGCAAGAAAATCGCGGCTCACCTCATGGAGGCCGCGGAAGCCGACATCGAGTTCAAGGACGGCGTGTTCGTCGTGAAAGGTACGGACAAGAAGAAGGCCTTCGCCGAAGTGTCGCTCGCGGCTTACGTGCCGCACAACTATCCTCTCGACAAGCTGGAGCCCGGCCTGAACGAGAACGCTTTCTACGATCCGGCCAACTTCACTTTCCCGGCCGGCAGCCACATCTGCGAAGTCGAGGTGGATCCCGATACCGGCACGGTAAAGATCGTGAATTTCACCGCGGTGGACGACTTCGGCAAGATCATCAACCCGATGATCGTCGAGGGACAGGTGCACGGCGGATTGACCCAGGGCATCGGCCAGGCGCTGACCGAGGGCTGCTACTACGACAAGGATTCGGGTCAGCTCGTCACGGGCTCCTACCTCGACTACTGCATGCCGCGCGCGGACGACGTTCCGACATTCAAGGTAGGCACCAAGGAAACGCCCTGCACGCATAATCCGCTCGGGGTGAAAGGCTGCGGCGAAGCGGGCGCGATCGGCGCCCCGGCCGCGGTGATGAACGCGCTCACCGACGCGCTCGGCGTTCGCGACATCGAGATGCCGGCGACGCCGCAGAGGATCTGGCGTGCGTGCCAGGAAACCAAGATGATGAAGGCTGCCTAGGAGACGCGCATGTATTCATTCAACTATCAGAAAGTAAAAACGGTCGCCGACGCAGCCAAGGTGCTCGCGAAGGACAGCGACGCGAAGCTCCTCGCCGGCGGCCAGAGCCTGATCGCGGCGATGAAGCTGCGCCTGGCGCATCCGTCCGAGGTCATCGACCTCGGCGCGATCAGGGAGCTTTCCGGCATCAGGGCGGACAGCAAGGCGGTCGCGATCGGCGCGATGACCCGTCACGCCGAGGTCGCCTCCTCGGCCGCGGTGAAGAAGGCGATTCCCGCGCTCGCGAACCTCGCTGCAGGCATCGGCGACCGAATGGTCCGCAACATGGGCACGATCGGCGGCTCGCTCGCCAATAACGATCCCGCGGCCGATTATCCGGCGGGCGTGCTGGCCCTAAGCGCGACCGTCGTCACCAACAAGCGCAAGATCGCGGCGGACGAGTTCTTCAAAGGCATGTACGAGACCGCCCTGCAGAAAGGCGAAATCATAACCTCGGTGAGCTTCCCGGTACCCAAGCGGGCGGCCTACATGAAGTTCAAGAACCCGGCTTCACGCTACGCCATCGTCGGTGTGTTCGTCGCCGACTTCGGCACGGGCGTGCGCGTCGCGGTGACGGGCGCCGGTCCCAGCGTATTCCGCGTGGCCGCGATGGAAAAAGCGCTCGCGGCGAAGTTCGCCCCCGAGTCGGTGGCGAACATCGCGGTGCCGGAGAAAGGCCTCAACTCGGATCTGCACGCAAAGGCCGACTATCGGGCGCACCTGATCACCGTGATGGCCAAGCGCGCGGTCGAGGCCGCGATGAAATAGAACATCCGGGAGTCCCCGGTTCCCGGGGCCCGCATGCCGTCCTTGCGGCGGCGTGAACGGTCGGGGATCAAATCTCCCGGACCTGATCTCGAGGGCAAATCGCCTCGAGGGGATCCCGACCGGCCCTCCCCCAAAACCCTTGGGGGAGGGTTTTTTATATCTGTGGCGATACGAGGGGATACAATCCCAACATCGAACCTGGCGCAGTCCGAGTTGTCCATCAAGGAGCATGTACAAACCTTTCTTCCTGCAGCGTCTGCTCCGTTCAGCCCCGCCCCGCCCGGGGGTGCCGTCGCGCGCCGCCGTGCGCAGCGCCCGCCGCGTGGCGTCGATTTGCCACGAGCTCCTGTCCCAGCGCGGCGAAGTGTCGGGCGCCTTCATCGCGCGCGAGGCGCTCACGGCGTATCAATCGCTGGACGAGCAGGCGTTGGATGTTTTTTTCAGCTTCCTCGTCAAGGAGTTTTCCCTCGACCCCGAGGCAGTCGGCCGGTCCGCCGACGCCTACCGCAGGGAACCGTCCCCCGGAAATCTCCTGGGTCTGCAGCAGGCGGTGGAATCGCCGCGTCAGGAGCTCTTTCGGCGCCTCAACATGGCGCCCGGCGGAATCGGCGTGCTGCTGGAGATGCGGCGCCGGCTGCTGCGCGGCTTGGTCGAGCATCCGCATTGGACCGGCATCGAGACCGACCTCGCCCACCTGTTCCGCTCCTGGTTCAACCGCGGATTCCTGGTCCTGCAGCGCATCGACTGGCGCACTTCCGCCCTGGTGCTGGAAAAGCTGATCCAGTACGAAGCCGTGCACCAGATCCAGGGCTGGCACGACCTGCGCCGCCGGCTTCAGGCTGACCGCCGCTGCTACGCGTTTTTCCATCCGACGCTCCCCGACGAGCCGGTGATCTTCATCGAGGTGGCGCTCACCCGCGGTATGAGCGCCAAGGTGCAGCCGCTGCTCGCCCTCGACTCCCCGGTGGTCGACCCCGCTTCGGCCGATTGCGCGATCTTTTATTCGATCACGAATCCCCAGGGAGGCCTGCGCGGAATCTCGTTCGGCAATCTCCTCATCAAGCAGGTCGCCGAGGACCTCGGCCGCGAGTTTCCGCGCCTGAGGACTTTCGCCACGCTCTCGCCGATCCCGGGATTCCGAAAATGGCTTGCCGGCGGAACGGGACTGCGCGAAGGCGATCCCCGGCACGCGGAGCTCGCTGCCCTCCTCGCCAAGCTCGACGTCCAGGACTGGTTCAAGGACAAGGCGCGCGCCGCGGAAATCCTAAAACAGCTCGGCCGTCTGTGCGCCTACTATCTTCTCTACGCCAAGCAGGACGACGAGCCGCTGGACGCGGTGGCCCGGTTCCACCTCGGCAACGGCGCGCGCCTGGAGCGCCTCAACTGGCTGGGCGACACCTCGGCGACGGGCATGCGCCGCTCGGCGGGGCTCATGGTGAACTACGTTTACCGTCTCGACGACCTGGAACACAACCACGAAGCCTACGCCAGGGAACACCGCATCATCGCCTCGCGCCGCTTCGGCGTATTGGCGAGGGATTCGCTGCTCATACGCGGCGGCGCTCCCAGGCGCGCAGTCACCGCCTAGACCCTTGGTGCTCCCCTGAATCAGCTTTCCCTCCCCGGGGGAAAGTCTTTTGCCGGCCAGGCTGGCATAATTCGCCGATGAGCACGCTGCCGAAGTCGATCGACGACACCCTCACCCTGCTCGCGCGCGCCGACTATGTCGCAGAGCGCAGCCTTGCGACGACGGTTTTCCTCGCCCTCAAGATGAGCCGGCCCCTGTTTCTCGAAGGCGAGGCCGGTGTCGGCAAGACCGAGATCGCGAAGGTTCTCGCGGGGGGCCTCGGCCGCACACTGGTACGCCTCCAGTGCTACGAAGGGCTCGACATCGCCTCCGCCGTATACGAGTGGAACTATTCGCGCCAGATGATCGAGATAAGGCTGGCCGAAACGGAGGGTGCGTCGCGCGACGCGGTCGCCAAGGACATCTTCTCCGAGCGCTTCCTCATCAAGCGGCCTCTGATGCAGGCGCTCGAAGGAGAGAAAGGCTCGGCGCCGGTGTTGCTGATCGATGAATTGGACCGCACCGACGAGCCCTTCGAGGCGTATCTTCTGGAAGTGCTATCGGACTTCCAGATCACGATCCCGGAGATCGGCACGGTGAGAGCCAAGGAGCCGCCGATCGTCGTGCTCACTTCCAACCGCACGCGCGAGATCCACGATGCCATCAAACGCCGCTGTTTCTATCACTGGGTGGACTATCCAGACGCCGCGCGCGAGCTCGAAATCCTCAAGCGAAAGGCCCCGGAGGCGTCCGAAAACCTTTCGCGCGAGGTCGTGGCCTTCGTGCAGCGCCTGCGCAAGATGGACTTGTTCAAGCTGCCCGGCGTCGCCGAAACGATCGACTGGTCGAAGGCGCTGGTTGCGCTCGACAAGATGACGCTCGACCCCCAGACCGTCAACGACACCCTCGGCACCCTGCTCAAGTACCAGGACGACATCGTTCGCGTGCGCGGCAGCGATGCCGAGCGCCTGCTCGCGGAGGTCAGGGCGGAGCTCGCCGCCGCCTAGATCGCTGCGGTGGGAAAAAAAACGGGAATCCCCTCGCTCGAGGCGGTCGATCTCCACTGCGTGCGCGGCGAGCGCAAGCTCTTCGGCGCGCTGAACTTCACGCTGCGCGGCGGCGAGCTGCTCCGGATCGGAGGACCCAACGGTTCCGGCAAGACGAGCCTCCTGCGCATCGCATGCGGGCTGCTCGAGCCGACCCGCGGCGAGGTGCGTTGGGGCGGTGAAAATATCCGGCGGCTGCAGGAGGAATTCTGGCGGCGGCTCGTCTACGTCGGACACGCCAATGCGGTCAAGGATGACCTGACCGCCGCCGAGAATCTGAATGTGGCGTGCTCGCTCACCGGCATTGGAGCACAGCCCGGGCGGGTCGGCGAGGCATTGCGCCGGCTCGGCCTTGCCGGTTGCGAGAATCTGCCCGCGCGGGTGCTGTCGCAGGGGCAGCGCCGCCGAACGGCGCTCGCGCGGCTCGCCTTGAGCGACGCCATGCCGTTGTGGATCCTGGATGAGCCGTTTGCCGCGCTCGATCCCGTCGCGATCGACTGCGTGCAGCACCTGATCGCCGAGCACGTTTCGCGGGGCGCAGCGGTGATTCTCACGACGCACCTTGAGGCGCAGATAGCGGCCGCCACGACGCTGCGCATCGATCTCGAGGCGAACTGATGCTGGTGGCGCTGCGCTGCGTGATTCACCGCGATCTTCTGCTCGCCGTGCGACGCAGTTCCGATGTACTGACCGTGCTGCTTTTCTTCGTGATCGTCGTGAGCCTCTTCCCTCTTGGAATCGGACCGGATCCGGCGCTCCTCCGCACGATCGCGCCCGGCGTCATCTGGGTGGCGGCGCTGCTCGCCTCGATGCTCGCGCTGCAGCGGATGTTCGCCTCCGACCACGCCGATGGAACGCTGGAGCAGATGCTGCTCGGCGCCACCCCGCTGGGAATGATCGTGGGGGCAAAGGTGCTGGCCCATTGGCTCGTCTCCGGCCTGCCGCTCGTCCTGATCTCCCCCGCTTTGGCGCTACAATTCGATTTCCCTCGGGAGTTCCTCGGAACGTTGGTGCTGTCCCTGTTCCTGGGAACACCGGTGCTGAGCCTGATCGGCGCGATCGGCACGGCGCTGACGCTGGGCCTACGGGGCGGGGGCGCGCTTCTCGCGCTGCTGGTGCTGCCCCTTTATGTCCCGGTGCTGATCATCGGAGCAGGCGCGGCGGAAGCGGCTGTCTCGGGGCTCGGCGGGCAGGCACAGCTTCTGTTGCTCGGTGCGCTCCTGGTGTTTGCAGCGGCTTTCGCGCCCTGGGCTGCAGCGGTGGCGCTGCGCATTTCGATGGAATAAACGGCCGACGAACGTCATCCAATACAGACGGGAGTTCAGCAACCTGAGGCAGGAGCGGCAGTGAATTGGTTCAAGTACTCTTCTCCGCAAAGTTTTTTCCCGCTGGCTGAAAAGCTCGCGTTCTGGTTCGGCGCCCTGGCGCTCGTCGCGTGCGCCGCCGGCCTATACATCGGTTTTTTCCGCGCACCCACCGACGCCCAGCAGGGCGAGGCCTATCGCATCATCTTCATCCACGTTCCGGCAGCCT
>VBCJ01000012.1 GCA_005884335.1 Betaproteobacteria bacterium
CGCGCGCGCGCCACGACGTGCTCAGGGACTATCTCAAGCCGCATCACCTCGCGATCGGCTCGATCAACTCGCCGATGCAGTGCATGCTCAAGGAAATCTGCGCCCAGTGCTTGCAGCCGCACCGCGATCCGCATACCGGCAAGAGAAGTTACGTATTTTCCTGCTTCAATCAGGACCAGGACCTCGACAGCGTGGATTTCGGCGCGCTCTCGGAGCGCCTCAGGCAGAATTCGCTGCAGGAAAAAATCACCGCGCAATGGATCCGGCACTGCATGCCGGAGCTGCGCAAGCAACGAACCTTGGTTTGACCGGAACGAATCCCGCAGACTCGCGGGAGCGGAAAATCAGTGCCAGTCCTTGCGGGGCGGGATCGGCAGCGGCATCACGGCAATCCCCTCTTCGAGAAGCTCCCGCGTCTCCTCGCCGCTCGCCACGCCGCGGATGTTTCGCTGCGGGACTTCCTTGTGATGGATGCGTCGCGCCTCGGCGGGAAAATTCTCTCCCACGTTCTCGGTGTTGAGCAGGATGTAGTCGATGACTTCGTGCAGGTTGCGCGGCCGCGCGGCCGGCGCGACCGGCGGCTGCGCGCTCTCCCGCGTCGGCTCGCCATCCGCCCTACCGATTTTCGCCGTGAGCAGCTTTTCGATGCTGGAATCGCTGCAGACCGGGCACGACAGCAGGCCGCGGGCCTTCTGGCCCTCGAAGTCACCGGCCGAAGCGAACCAACCCTCGAACCGGTGGCGATCCGCACAAATCAGCTCAAATACGATCACGTTCTCGTTCCTTGGAAAACATTCTACCGCGCTCGGATCATATCGGTGCGCCAATGCATTGTTTCAAGAGCTGAACCAGGTCCGATAGGCCCATAGCGCGCACAGAGCCGCCGCGGCGATCCAGACCGCGACGATAACAAATGCGGCAACGCGGCTCACGGGACGAGCGCTCGCCATTTTCTCCTGCGCCCGCGCCCGGCACTCCTCCAGAATCGGAAGAGGAATCATCCTGATCGCGAGCACGATCCCGAGCGGGATCAGTATGAGATCGTCGAGGTATCCCAAGATAGGAACAAAGTCCGGGATAAGGTCGATCGGGCTCAGCGCATAGGCCACGATGCCCGCGACCAGGAGCTTCGCGTACCAGGGCGTGCCGGGATGGCGTGCGGCGAACCAAAGGACGAGAGTCTCGCTCTTGAGGTGGCGCGCGCGTTGTTTGAGGCTGGAGAGCAGCGACATCGCCGAGGCCACACCCCGACGCTCAGCTCGAAAGCCGCGCGCCGCCCGGCGCGTCGGGCTCCGCGGTCGGCGGCAATTTCTCGAATGACATGGTGAATCCGAAAAGTATCGCGACCAGGCCCATGATCAGCCAGAGCAGAGCTTCGGCCAAGCTGCTGCGGGCCGCGTATTCCGTCCGCGAGTAGTAGGCCACCACGCGCTCGCGTCGCATGAGATCTTCCTGGGTCGGAGCAAAGGTCCTGGTCTCGCCGCCGCGATCGACATAGCTTGCTAGCGTCCCGGACTCCATGAACGCCTGACGCGCTCGCGCAAGGCTCAGGACTTCCTTTTTCTCCGGCGAAAGTCCTTTGCCCCAGTTCGGGGGCGGTCGCGTAGCCGCGGCCTTTCGTTGGCTCACGCTCAACGTCGCCTTCAGATCGGTGTATTTCCAGTAGGCAAAAGCGCCGTACAAGGCACAGATGCCGGCCGCCAGGACCGTCATGAGCACGGCCTTCCGGTGCACGCCGAAAGCGCACAGCCGCCGCGTTCCGTCGAACAAACATAGAAAAGCGGTCGCCCCCCCGATCACGTTCACGGCGAAATCGACCCAGTTTTCAATCATGGCGAGGGCGAACGTCCTGGAGGAAAATCGTGACTCAGCGTCACTGAGAATGCAAGGGCAAATGCCGCGATTGCGCGTTCAGCAAACCCCTTGGAGATCATATTACTCCGATGGTGCCCGGGGCAGGGGTCGAACCTGCACGACGGAATTACCCGTCGAGGGATTTTAAGTCCCTTGTGTCTACCAGTTTCACCACCCGGGCTCAGGTCGCCGGATTGTGTCAGAAAGGCGCCGCTCTGATGTCGATTTCATCGCCGTCCGGCCAGGCCCGCGTCATCGATTGCCTTCGGCGCCTTTGATCTTTTCGGTCGAGCGCATCGCGCCCAAGCCCAGGATGCCGAGCAGCACTTGCATGGTGATCGTAGTGTCGATTTTGGGAAACTCGCCCCCGTAGGAAAAGACGACCTGCGCAAAAAACCGGACGATCGGCTCCAAGACGGCAACGTAGGCAAGCGCAAATCCGCAAACCCAGCCTATGCCGGGACGCCAGCCGGCGACGAACCAGTTCGTCGATTTCGCTTCCTCCTTGTTTACGTCCAACTGGGCAAGGTCGAGCTTGATGTTGTTCTCGGCCATGAACTTTTGGAAATCAAGGTCGAGTTGCTTCATCTTCACCAGATCCTCCGGCTTCATCCCGGCGACGGCGTTTTGCACCGCCTCGACGGTGTTTTCCGAAAGGCCCAGTTTGTTCGAGAGAAACCCGACGGCGGCGCCGGCAAGCGGACCGCCAAGCGCCGTTGCTATGGTCGGTGCTACGGAACGGATAAGGTCGACGATAGCGTTAGCCATAGTTCATGCTCCCATGGTGTAGGTCGTGCCGTTCGGCCCGAAATGCGCGGTCATGATTTCTTTGCGGGCCTTGGGATCGAAGGAAATATGCACCCAGGTTCCCTCCTGAATGCACTGGTCAAAGACGATTGCGGAATTGGAAAGCGCGCGGACGATGCTCAGGGGCTCGCCGAATTCCGGGCAGATGAAGTCCGCGGCGAATCCCCTGAGGTGCGCAGAGTCCTGCGCACCCTTGACCGCGGAGTTCAGGGCCACGCAGCGGTAGCCCGAGTCGATATGCATCGGCTTGCCCAACACAGCGCGCACCTGCTCCAAGCCCCGGGCCAACACGTTCACATTCGCGACGATGTCCTCGGGCGGAGTATTGTCGATACCGAGGCGCTCAGCGGTCGAGGAAAAGCACAGCTCTTCCAGTGTGAAGTGTTCGGTTAGGTTCACCGCTCCTCCCCTCCCTGGGTCGGTTCATGTCCAAGTCGAACGCGACTGCAGTTACTGCCCGGGACAACAGGACAATCAATGTCAGGTAATCCCTACTCGTTTCAGGGTGCGCGCCGCCTTCGCTGTCCGCTCGCCGGGCCTCAGCCCGGTTCCATGCCGTTTTTCCTGATGACTGGGACGGCAGCCGACGCGCCGGCCTGCAAAGCCGTGGACGCCGGTTCGATTCCGACCCCCGCCTCCAACGTAGTCGTTAAGTCTCCCCCTCCTGTCTGGAATTTGCCTCCGATGTATAGGGTCACGGACCCTCTGGTGTCCGGGGCTGACGGGATCGATTGCGATTGACAATCTCGCCCGGCGGGCGAGATTGTCAATCGCAATCGATCCCGTCAGCCCCGGACACCAGAGGGTCCGTGACCCTATACATCGGAGGCAAATTCCAGACAGGAGGGGGAGACTTAACGACTACGTTGGAGGCGGGGGTCGGAATCGAACCGGCGTCCACGGCTTTGCAGGCCGCTGCATGACCACTCTGCCACCCCGCCGTATGCCCGAGACCAGAAACAGCGAAGGATATCGAAACGGGCTGTTCCTCGGAATTCTGGAGCGGGAGACGAGTCTCGAACTCGCGACCTTAACCTTGGCAAGGTTACGCTCTACCAACTGAGCTACTCCCGCGAGAGCAGGCGGAAATTCTACGGACCGTTCCCCCTGCGGTCAAGCCGGCGGCGATCTCCTTCCGCACGCGGCGCCACGGCGAGTTTCAGATAGTAGAACATCGAAACCAGGGTCAGTATCGCGGCAAGGTAGATGAGCCAGGTGCCGACCCGCTGTGGACTGAGCACGCCGATCCGCTCGTTATAGAGCAGCAGCGGCACTGCGATCATCTGCGAAATCGTTTTTATCTTGCCGAGGAAGTTCACCGCGACGCTTTTCGACTGGCCGATTTTCGCCATCCATTCGCGCAGCGCTGAAACGGCGATCTCCCGGCCGATGATGACCACGGCGATGATCGCGTCCACGCGCTGAAGCCAGACCAGCACGATCAGCGCCGCGGCGATCATCAGTTTGTCGGCGACCGGGTCGAGGAAGGCGCCGAACGCCGACATCTGGTTCAAGCGCCTCGCGAGGTAGCCATCGAGCCAGTCGGTGATCGCAGCCGCGATGAACAACGAGGTCGCAATCAGATTCTGGTGCCAGCTCGAGAGCCACACCCCGGGGACATAGAACACCCCGATCACCAGCGGGATCGTCAGGATGCGGAGCCAGGTGAGAAGATTCGGAACGTTAAGCGGCATGGAGCTCCTGGTAGATTTTTTCCGCGAGCTTGCGACTGATCCCCTCGACCTGCGTCAGGTCCTCGACGCTCGCGCCCATGACGCCCTTCAGGCCGCCGAAGCGCGTGAGCAACTGCCTGCGGCGTTTGGCGCCGATCCCTGCGATGCCCTCCAGCGTCGAAGTGGTGCGCCGCTTGGAGCGTCGCGCCCGGTGTCCGGCAATGGCGAAACGGTGCGCTTCATCGCGAATCCGCTGGATCAGGTGCAGTCCGGGGTGGTCGCGCGGAAGCGTCACCGCACGCTCGCCGACCCACAGCTCTTCGAGCCCCGGCTTCCTCTCCGGGCCCTTGGCAATGCCCACCAGCAATAGGTCGGAGAGACCGACCTCCGCGAGCGCTTCCCTTGCCGCGCTGACCTGTCCCTTGCCGCCGTCGATGAAGATCAGGTCGGGCGCGACGCCCTCCCCGCCTGCGATCCTGCCGTAGCGGCGCGAGAGCGCCTGCGCCAGGGCGCCGTAGTCGTCGCCCGGGGCCAAGCCTTCGATGTTGTAGCGGCGGTACTCGCCTCGGCGCATGTCCATGCGATCGTACACCACACAGGCCGCCACCGTGGCCTCGCCCATGGTGTGGCTCACGTCGAAGCATTCGATGCGCTGCACGGTGTCGGGTGCACCGAGCGCCTCGCGCAGCGCCGCGAGCCGCGTTCCCTGAGTGCTCTGCTCGATGAGCTTCGACTTGAGGGCCTGGAGCGCGTTTTGCCGGGCCATCTCGAGCCAGGCGCGGCGCTCGGCGGTGGGCCGCGCATGGATGCGCACGCCGCGTTTCGCGTGCTCGGTGAGCGTTGCCTCGAGCTCTTCGACGTCGAGTTCTTCGCCGACGACCAGCGCTGCCGGTATCGGCCGCTCCAGGTAATGCTGCGCGATGAACGCCGCGAGCACTTCCTTCGCGTCGCGCTCCTCCGCATTCTGCGGAAAGAGGCTGCGATCCCCGAGTTGCCTGCCGCCGCGCACCATCATCAGGTTGACGCAGGTCAGGCCCTGCTCCATGACGACTGCAATGACGTCGACATCGACGTCTGCGCCGGTGTCGGCGTATTGACGCTGGCTGACCTTGGCTAGGGATTGGATCTGGTCGCGGAAGATCGCCGCCTCCTCGTAGCGCCGCGCATCGGAGGCCTGCTGCATGCGGACCTCGAGCCGCTTGAGGGCGGTGTCGCTGCGGCCCTCGAGGTAGAGCCGCGCGCTCTTGACGTCTTCCGCGTAAGCGGCCGCGGCGATATGTCCCACGCAGGGCGCGGTGCAGCGCCTGATCTGGTAGAGAAGGCAGGGCCGCGAGCGGTTCTGGAAGACCGAGTCTTCGCAGGTGCGCAGCCGAAACACCCTTTGCAGCAGCTGGATGCTCTCGCGCACGGCGCCCGCGTGCGGGAACGGGCCGAAGTAGTGATGCGCCTTGTCCATCGCCCCGCGGTGAAAGCCGAGACGCGGGAATTCCCCGCCGCTCACCATCAGGTAGGGATAGGACTTGTCGTCGCGGAACAGGATATTGTAGCGCGGCGCGAGCGACTTGATCAGATTGTTCTCGAGGATCAGCGCCTCCGCTTCGGAGCGGGTGACGGTGATCTCGACCGCCGCGACCTGCGTCAACATCATGGCGATGCGCGGGCCGTGCTGCGTTTTCTGGAAATAGGACGAGACGCGCTTTTTAAGATCGCCCGCCTTGCCGACATAGACCGCCTCCCCCTCCCCGCCGATCATGCGGTACACGCCGGGCAAACCCGGCAAGGTGGCGAGCAAGGCCTGCGCGTCGAAGGCCGCCGCGACCGGGGTGCTCCGGCTCTCTTCGGCTCGGAGCGCTTTGCTTCGGGAAATCATCTGGCGCCGCGGAGGAAAGTCGCGATATCGCGAACCACCGCCTCGAACATCGGTACGGTGAGCCGCTTCGTCTGCGTATTATAGCGGCTGCAGTGATAGCTATCGAAGAGCCGCGTTGCGGGCGAAGCGGCGGAAAGCTCGTGAACGGCGCGGTGCGCGAAGCGATGCCTCCCCGGGGAGAGCTTGACGGCCATCAACACCGCCCGGTGGGCGATCGCACCGAGCGCGAGGATGGCGCGCGGCCGCACGGCGGCGATCTCCTCGGCAAGATACCGATTGCAACGGCGCACTTCGTCGGGCTGCGGCTTGTTCTGCGGCGGAAGGCACTTCACCGCGTTGGTGACGCGGCACCCGATGAGCGCGAGGCCGTCCCCCGGATCGGACGAGCCCTCGTGGCTGGCGAATCCGTATCGATGCAAGGTCCTGTAGAGCAGGATGCCGGCATGGTCCCCGGTGAATGGCCGGCCGGTGCGGTTCGCCCCATGGAGTCCGGGAGCGAGGCCCACCACCAGCAAGGCCGCGCGTTTCGGGCCGAACGGCGCGACGGGACGGGCGTGGTAATCGGGGTGCACCTGCCTGACCTGATCGAGATATCCGGCGAGGCGCGGACAATCGCGGCAGGCGGGATCGTATCCCGGTTGCACTTTCGACTTCGTCACCGGAGTGTTATAGAATGCCGCGCCTTGCTTCCAACGCGTCCAAACCATGGCCAAAGTTCTCGCCACCGAAATCCGTATCGGTCACCTGCTCGAATGGGAAAAGCGGATCTGGCGCGTGATCAAATGCTACCACGTGCATGTCGGCGGGCGCGGCGGGGCCTTCATGCAGGTCGAGATGAAGGACATCGAGACCGGCACCAAGACCAACCAGCGCATCCGCACCGAGGACAAGGTCGAACGCGCTTTCGTCGATCCGCGCGACATGCAGTACCTCTACAACGACGGAACGGGCTACATTTTCATGGACAAGGAGAATTACGAGCAGCTGACCCTGTCGGATGAAATGCTCGAGGGACAGACCGGCTACCTGCTGCCGAACACCGACGTGCAGGTGGTGTTCTACAACGACAAGCCGATCGGCGTCGAGCTGCCGCCTTCGGTCGTGCTCACCGTGACCGAGACCGACCCCAACATCAGGAACGCCACCGTCACCACCTCGTTCAAGCCCGCCAAGACCGAGACCGGCCTCATCGTTCAGGTGCCGCCCTTCGTCAACTCCGGAGAAAAAATCAAGGTCAACACCAACGACGGCGCGTACATCGAGCGCGTCTAGGTTTTGACTTATCCCTCCTTTTCAAGGAGGGGCGTCGCCGCAGGCGACGGGGTGGTTTATTTCATGGAATGCAGGCCGAACATGTTTCCCTCGGTGTCGATGACCAGCGAGATGAAGCCGTACTGGCCGATGGAAAACTTGTTCTTGTGGATGCGTCCACCTGATTTTGTGACGCGGCCTTCCTCGACCGAGCAGTCTTCGCAACCGAAATAGACCAGGGTGCTGTTACCGCCGGAGGGAACGCCCTGCATCTTGACCAGGGCGCCGCCCGCGCCCGAGCCGGTCATCTCCATCGGAAACGCCCACATGTCCAGTCCCGGGTTGTTCAGCTTTTCCAGCTTGCCCTGGAACACGGATTCGTAGAATTTCTTCGCGCGATTCGTGTCTTGCACGTAGATCTCGAACCAGACGGCGGGATTTTTCCTCATCGCGATTCTCCTGTGTTAATTGCCGACGCGCGAATTCTTGCCGGGATTCTTGAGCCACTGCGCGATGTCGCTTGTGAGCGAGTCGAGGCAGCGCCTCAGCGCGGAGCAAGTGCCCCTGAAGGCGAGCGCTCCGCTCAAGGCGTCTCGCCTGCCGGAGAAGTCCCCGATCTCGTTTCCGTCTTCGGTCAGGCGGCCTTTCACTTCGACTGCTTTGTGAAAGCCCGTGTAGGCGTTGCCGAAGGAGGTGGTGTTGACGATTTCGACCTGGAGCACGCGGCCTTTGCCCGCCTTGACCGCCTCGTCGTTCCGGACCACGTTGAGCCCCTCTCTTCGGGCCGCGGTTTCGAGCAGCTCCGCGCCTTGCTGCGGCAACGAGCATTCGGCAAGAATCGCCCGGCCGATCGCTTTGGTATCCCGATACGGCATGTCACGCCCGATGTAGATCACGCTGCCCGGCGCCCCGGCGGCCGGCGGCGCTGCACCCGAAGCAGCGGTTCCCGGCGCGCCGCCGCCCGGGGTCTGCGTGTCTTGCGGCCATGCTGCGGGGCAAGGGGCGATGCCGAACAGCGCGGCCGCGACGATCAAGGTTCTCTTGTTCATGGATCCCCCTAAACGAACGGAGCCGAGCGGCGCTCCGAACAAGTGACGAATAGGAAATTCAATCCGCCCGGCGTCGGCGCTCTGTGTCGCTCAGCGGGCCGGTCCGACACCTTCCACCGGCGCGCCTTCGGCGTGTTTCACTAGTTGCCTCGGGCCGACTTCCCCGCCGTACACGTTGCCCTCCGCATCCACAGCGACGCCCTCCGCCGCGCTCGTCCCGTTCATTTCGTGCGGGTCGGGAATGCGAAATAGGAAAAAACCCGAGCTGACGCCACTCTAACCACGCAAACAAAAAACAACCGGGACAGATTTACTTAACGCAAAAATAAAACTGTCCCGATTAATGGTTGCTCTTGTTTCTAGAAAATTATGTGCCGCCTTTTTGTAGAAAACCGCGGAGGACTTGCAGAGCCCCTATCACGAATACAAGCGTTGCCAGATAAATCGGACCCAGATGACTCACCCAGTCATAGGCAAAGTGACCGAAGTAATGCATCGGCAGAGCAACGGCTAAGCCCGCCACGGGGGAAACCATGGCCGCCCACCACGCCCACCACTCGCCTTTGCGGACTCCCCACCAAGAGAGAGCTGCAACAGCTATGCCCGTAGCGGCAATAAACCCGGCTGTCGCGATGTGCAGATGATTAATGTAGTAAACCACCGCGGGGTTGAGGGCATTGAGTTGCTCCTTGGTCACGCCATTTAAGGTCTCTACGCCAAGCTCAAAACCAGTGCCGGTAAAACTGCGGATAAAAAAGACTACGGCATACCCAATAAAAGCCAGCCCAGCGATCAACATCAGGGTGGAACCAGTGCGAACGGCTGAATTGTCCGGTGCCATATTGTTGCCTCCTTTCTGTTGTTCCTTAAAAACGCGCGGTGGAATCACCGTTCATAGGCCTTCCGCTCTCGCGGTGTCACTTGACGATCGACGACGCGATGTTCGGACTTGAGCAAGACCTTTCCGTTTACGAGACCCATTCGATCAAGATACCACTGTCAGTTCCAAAGCGCAGAACGATCGACTCTCCCTACACCACGTGATCCGGCGCCAGCTCGCACGGGTGCGCGCCGGTCTCGATCTGGATGGTCGCGTGATGCACGTGATAGCGCGCGCGCAGTTCCCTGCACACTTCCGCCATGAACGCGTCGCCGGGATGCCCGCCGGGGATGACCAGGTGCACGGTGAGCGCGGTCTCGGTCGTGCTCATCGCCCAGATGTGCAGGTCGTGCACCTCGGCGACCCCCGCGAGCAGCGACAGGTAGGTGCGCACCACGCGCGGGTCGATGTGCTCGGGGACCGCGTTCAACGCGAGCGCGACCGAATCGCGCAGCAGGCCCCAGGTGCTCCACACGATGGCGGCCGCGATGACGAGGCCGGTGAGCGGGTCGAGCCACAGCCAGCCGGTGAAGAGGATCCCGATTCCCGCGACGACGACGCCGAGGGAGACCGCTGCGTCGGCCGCAAGGTGCAGGAACGCGCCGCGCATGTTGACGTCGCGCCGCCGATCGCGCGCGAACAGCATCGCGCTCGCCCCGTTGATCACTATGCCGAGGAGCGCCACCCCAATCACCGTTTCACCGGCGACGGGCATCGGCGCGGCCAGGCGATTGATCGCCTCCCAGGCGATGCCCCCGGTCACCACGAGGAGGAGCGCCGCGTTCAGCAGCGCGACGAGGATCGACGAGCTGCGCAGGCCGTAGGTGAAACGCTCCGAGGGCCCGCGTCTCGCCAAGGTGCTCGCGCCCCATGCGAGCGTCAGCGCGAGCACGTCGCTCAAATTATGGCCGGCGTCGGCGAGCAGCGCCATGGAGTGCGCGAGCACGCCGTATACCGCCTCGACCAGCACGAATGCGAGATTCAGGCCGATGCCCAGCGCGAAAGCCCGGCCGGGATTTCGCGGAGCGTGCGCGCCGTGATCGTGGTCGTGTGTCACTCTCGAATTCTAAACCGAGACACCTTGAATCGCCGCAACCGCCGACGCGTAGCGCGTATCCGACCCAAGGGGCTTCAACGCGCCCCTGCCGCGCATGCGCTCGGCGCGTCGCGGATCGAGCGCCCGGTCCTTCAGCGCCTCAAGGAGCCCCGCTGCGCTCTGTGGCGCGTTGCACAGCAACACCATGTCGCAGCCGGCCTCCAGCGCAGCGAGCGCACGTTCCCTCGGGCCCCCGGCGACGCTCGCGCCTTCCATCGACAGGTCGTCGCTGAATATCATGCCGCCGAAGCCGAGCCGGCCCCGGAGCACGTCTTTCAGCCACATCGGAGAGAATCCGGCGGGCCGCTTGTCTATTTTCGGATAGATCACGTGAGCCGGCATGATTCCGCCCAAGCCCCGTCCGATCAGATCGCGGTAAGGCAGCAGGTCGGCCGCTTCGATTTCATCGAGTTTGCGCTCGTCCACCGGAACATCGACGTGCGAGTCCGCCTTCACGTAGCCGTGACCGGGAAAATGCTTACCGACCGATGCCGCGCCGCCGGCCGTCGATCCGGCGACGAACGCGCCGGCGAGCGCCGCGATCACCGCGGGCTCGTCCGAGAAAGCGCGATCTCCGATGATGCTGCTCGAGCCGAAGTCTACGTCGAGCACCGGCGCGAAACTGAAATCCACCCCATGCGTCCGCAGCTCCACCGCCACGACATAACCCGTCGCTTCCGCGAGGGCCCGGGCCTGCGCCGTGTCGGCTTCCCAGCGCTCCCCGAGCAGACGCATCGGCGGGATACGGGTGAACCCCTCCTGAAAGCGCTGCACCCGCCCGCCCTCATGGTCCACCGCGATGAGGAGCTCGGGCCTGCGCAGAGCGCGAATCTCGGTCGTGAGCGCGATGAGCTGCTTAGGAGATTGGAAATTGCGCGCGAACAGGATGACACCGCCGACCGCGGGATGACGCAGGAGCTCCTTCTCCTCCGCTGTGAGCCGCAATCCCGCCGCGTCCAACATCACAGGGCCGAGTGTCATGTTTTCCTCCGCGCCTTCGGAGTGCCTCCTTCGACGACGACGAATGCGCAGGCCATGCCGATTTCATCGGTAAGCGACACGTAGACGTTTTCGATACCACGCCGCTTCAGAAGCGCGGCGAGGGCTCTGGAGAATTTGAGCGAGGGCTTCCCCGAGCGCGCGTTCTCGACCCAGACGTTGTGCCAGTTGACCGGAAAATGAATTCCGGTACCGAGCGCCTTGGAAAACGCTTCCTTCGCGGCGAAGCGCTTGGCGAGATAGGCGGCGGGCTTGCGGTGACGGCGAAAGCGCTGCAGTTCGGAATCGACCAGCACGCGCGCGGCGAATTTTTCGCCGAAACGCTCCAGGGCACGCTCGATCCGGCCGACGTCGCACAGGTCGGTGCCGATACCGAGGATCACCGGGACTCCCCTTCCGCGCCCGCATTGCCTCGACGAATCGCATCGAGATACCGGCGCACCGCTTCGGCCAGGCCGAACTCCAGGGCGTCGGAGATCAACGCGTGTCCGATGGACACTTCCAGTACCTTCGGCACCGAGCGCAGGAAAACAGGCAAATTTTCGAGATTGAGGTCGTGGCCGGCGTTGACGCCGAGGCCTGCGCGCTGCGCGGCGCGCGCGGCTTCCGCGTAGCGTCCGAGCACGGCTTCCTGCTCCGCGGTGCCGAACGCTCGCGCATAGGGCTCCGTATACAGCTCGATCCGGTCGGCGCCCAGCACGGCCGCGGCCGCCATCGCTTCCGCGACCGGATCCATGAACAGGCTCACGCGTACGCCCAGCGACTTGAGTTCGTCCACGACGGGCTCGAGGCGCGCGCCGTCCCTGCCGAGATCCCAGCCATGATCGGAGGTGAAGGCTCCGGTCTCGTCGGGAACGAGCGTGCACTGCGCCGGGCGCACTTCACGAACGAATTCGAGCAGGCCGTGAAACGGATTGCCTTCGATGTTGAATTCCGCACCGGGCCGATCCCGCAGCACGGCGGCGAGTTCGCGCACGTCCTGCGCCCGCACGTGCCTTCCATCGGGGCGCGGATGGACCGTCATTCCGTGAGCGCCCGCGCCCAGGGCAATGCGCGCCGCGCGAACGACGCTTGGAATGCCGATGGTGCGGGTATTGCGCAGCAACGCAACCTTGTTGAGATTGGCGCTCAAGAGAGTCATGCGGATGACTGCCTCACAGCGCGAGCAGATCCCTGAAGATCTGGCGGCTCTTCAGCGGCTGGTACTCGAGGCGATGATTGATGAGCGTGCGCATCAGTGCCTTCGCCTGCTGCTGAGTCTGGGGATCGCCATAGTCGTCGCGCGCCATGTCGAGAAGGGTCCGGCCGGACACGCGAGGCTCCGGTCCCGTGTCCTTGACCTCGATCGGTCCGCGCTCGGGATCGTACGTATAGCTCTTCGCCGGGTCGATCGCGCGACCGCTCGCGCTGTCGCGCTCGAGCGTCATGGCGTACCCCAGCTCCTTGAGCAGCGCTCTCTCGAACGAACGCAGCGCAGGGGCCGACCCGCCGTGCGGCGCGAGTTCCCGGAGCGCTTCCCGGTATCGTGAAAACAGGGCGTCGTGAGGGTCTTCGCGGGGCAGCAGCCGCAACAGAAGCTCGTTGAGATAGAACCCGCACATGAGCGCTTCGCCGTGAAGCAGCGGTTGCCCGCCGACCCACTCGGCGCGTGCGAGCGTCCGCAGTTCCCCCTTGCCGAACCAGGACAGGGCGAGCGGCTGAAAGGCGAGCAACACCCCGCGCAGAGGCGAGCGCGGGCTGCGCGCTCCCCGCGCCACCATCGACACCCGGCCGAATGCGCGGGTAAACACCTCGAGCAGCAGGCTCGTCTCGCGATAGGAATAGCCGTGCAGGATGAAGGCTTCACGGCTCTCCTGTCTGGTGCGCTCAACCATAGCCCATGCGTCTCAGCGCCGCTTCGTCGTCCGTCCAGCCGCTGCGGACCTTGACCCACACCTCCAGATAGACCTTGCCGCCGAAAAGGGTCTCCATGTCGAGGCGCGCGGCGGTTGCGATTCTCTTCAGCTTGCTCCCGCCCGATCCGATGATGATCGCCTTGTGTCCCTCTCTTCCCACTACGATCGCGGCGTGAATCCGCCGCATGCCGCGCTCCTCCTCGAATTTCTCGATTTCCACGCCGGTGCTGTAGGGAAGCTCCTCGCCCAGAAGGCGAAACAGCTTTTCGCGCAGGAATTCTGCGGCGAGAAAGCGCTCGTTTCGATCGGTCAAGTCGTCCCCGGAATGGATCGCCGGCTGCTCGGGCAGGTGGCGCTTGAGCGCCCCCAGCAGCTCTTCGAGCCCCTTGCCGCGGCTCGCGCTGACCGGCACGATTTCATCGAACTGCGCTTCGCTCGCGGCCTTTTTCAGAAACGGCAGCAAACTCGCAGGTTCGGTCGTGTCGATCTTGTTCACGACCAGGAACAACGGAACCCCGCGAGGGACCTGTTTCAGAAGCGCGCGATCCTCCGCCCCGAAGCGCTTCGCTTCGACGACCAGGGCCACCACGTCGACCGCCTCGAGCGCTCCCCGAATCGCGCGGTTCATCGCTCGGTTGAGGGCGCCGCGGTACCGGGTCTGGAAACCCGGGGTGTCGATGATTACGAACTGCGCTGTCCCTGTGGTGAGCACTCCGCGAAGCGATTGTCGCGTGGTCTGCGGCTTGTGAGAGGTGATGCTGAGTTTTTGGCCGAGCAAGGCATTCAGCAACGTGGACTTGCCGACGTTGGGACGCCCGATCAGAGCGATCGCTCCACAACGAAACGGCTCCACGGCCATCACGGCGCGGCCGTTCGACGGCGGATCTGCTCGAAGGCGCGCATGGCCGCTTCCTGCTCGGCGTTTCGCCGGCTGCTTCCGAGCCCCGTGGTCCGCACCGAGAGCTGGGGAATCAGGCACTCGACCTCGAAATTCTGGCTGTGAGCCGCCCCGTGGGTTGCCACCACGGAATATTGAGGCAGGGCGATCTTTCTGGCCTGAAGCAGTTCCTGCAGAAGCGTCTTCGGATCTTTTCCGAGCGCCTTCGGATCCAGGTTGGCAAGCAGCGGTTCGTACAGGCGCCGAATGGTCTCGCGAGCCGCCGAAAAACCTCCGTCGACAAAGACCGCACCGATCAGAGCTTCGAACGCATCGGCCAGAATCGAGGGCCGCGCGAACCCGCCGCTCTTCAGCTCGCCTTCGCCCAGTTGCAGGTGATCGCCCAGCCTGAGCGTCTGCGCCACCTGATGCAAGGTCTCCTCGCGCACGAGCTGCGCTCGCAAGCGCGACAGGTCTCCCTCGGAAAGCTCGCCGAAGCGTTCGAACAGCTCGGCTGCAACGACGCAGTTGAGAATGCTGTCGCCCAGGAACTCCAGGCGCTCGTTGTGAAGCGCGCTGTGACTGCGGTGTGTGAGTGCCCGCGATAGCAGCTCGGGCCGGGAAAAACGGTATCCGATATGCTGCTGAAGACGCTCCCGGCTCACGGACCCTGTCGAAGAGCGGGCCGAGCGTGCGACGGAATCCGATCCCGGCGTGTCGTTAATTATTGCTGCTCGCAGCAAAATCGAACACGACGCTGACATTGCCGAACAGCGAGATCCGCTTCGGATAGGCGAACGAGATCACGATGTCGTTGCCTTCCTTGGTGACTTCGAGGTCCCTGCCCGCGATCACGTCGATGTCGTCGATCGCCGCGCGGCGGTCGAACGCTATGCGCACGTCCTGGACGGTTCCCTTGCTGTTGATCTGCGCGATGCTCACGATCGCCTTCTTGACCTTGAAGTATTCGATGTAGGCGGGGGCGATCTTCAGGCCGCCTATGGCGACCAAGACGATGACGATGCACACCACCACCATTCCAATCAGGGTAATACCTCGCTGATTCTTCATGAGTCCCCCTTCACCGAAATGTTCCGAAGCGCCGCGGTTCGCTGAAATTGAACCAGATGAAAAATGCCTTCCCGACGATATTCTCGTCCGGTACGAAACCCCACACCCGGCTGTCCGCCGAGTTGTCGCGGTTGTCGCCCATCATGAAATAGTGCCCGGGAGGCACGGTGCAGGCCACGCCTTCGCTATTGTAGTTGCAATTTTCGCGAAACGGTAACGGTCACGTGAAGGGGACCGCCGCAGGCGCATCGCCCTCAAGGAGAATGGCGTGCTCGACCCCGTTCAGTGTCTCGATGAACTGTGCCGAGTAGTGGATCCGCTCGCGATTCAGATAATCGGAAATCTGTCTGCGGGGCTGCGCGATCCCGTTGATGAAGAGTTTCTTGTTCTCATAGACGATCTTGTCGCCGGGAACGCCGACCACGCGCTTGATGTAGTCGAGCGACGGATCCTCCGGAAACCGAAACACCATCACGTCGCCGCGCTTGGGCTCTCCGACGTTGACGATTTTCTTGTTGACGAGCGGGATCCGGATGCCGTAGGCGAACTTGTTGACCAGGATGAAATCCCCGACCACCAGCGTCGGCACCATCGAGCCTGAGGGAATCTTGAAAGGCTCGACCAGGAACGAGCGCAGCAGGAAAACGATGAGAATGACCGGGAAGAAACTCTTCGGATACTCGATCCACCAGGGTTCCTTGTCGTCCCTGCGGCGCTGCTTGGCGAAATAGACTGCGTCGGCTAGCGCAAACACTCCCGTAGTAACCAGCAGGACAAAAAGTATCAGCGCGAAATTCATTTGCTCTCAACCTGGAGTATGGCGAGGAACGCCTCCTGGGGTATTTCGACCG
>VBCJ01000013.1 GCA_005884335.1 Betaproteobacteria bacterium
TCCCGGTCTACCCCGGACATCAGGCCGTCGAGCACCTCGACTACATCCAGCCGGGCGCCGAGGGTGGAATACACGGTGCCCATTTCCAGTCCGATGATGCCGCCCCCGATCACGAGCATGCGCTTGGGCCGTTGCCGCAGCTCAAGCGCCGCCGTCGAGTCGACGATTCGCTGATCCTCCGGAGTGAAGGGGAGCTTCGCCGACTGCGAGCCGGCTGCGATGATCGCGTTCCTGAATGCGACGACCTTGCGCCCGTCCTTCGCTTCCACGGCGAGATGGTTCGATCCTACGAAAGCTCCTGTACCCTGAAGCACAGTGACTTTGCGCGAGCGCGCCATGCCCGTAAGCCCTCCGGTCAGCTTTCCGACCACCTTGTCCTTCCACGCGCGCAACGCATCGAGATCCACGCTGGGCTCCCCGAAACCGATGCCATGCTCGGACAGATGTCTTGCCGCGTCCATGACAGCAGCGATATGCAGCAGCGCTTTCGACGGGATGCAGCCCACATTCAGACAGACGCCGCCGAGCGTCGGATACCGCTCGACCAGAATGCTGTTCAAGCCGAGGTCGGCGGCGCGGAAGGCCGCCGAATAACCGCCGGGACCGGAGCCCAGCACCAGCACGTCGCAAGTCATGTCGGCTGCGCCACCGTAGGCCTTGGCTTCGGCAGCTGCGGAAGACTTCGGCGCCGCGGGCGCCGGTGCCGCAGGGGCGGCCGGAGGCGGCGCGGACGGCGCCGCTGCGGCACTCTCCGCCTCGAGCAAGGCGATGACCGACCCCTGGGAGACCTTGTCCCCGACCTTGACCCGCAGCTCCTTGACGACGCCGGCGTCCGAGGAGGGAATTTCCATCGTCGCCTTGTCCGACTCCAGCGTGATGAGGGAGGCTTCCTTGGCGACCCGGTCACCGGGTTTCACCAGAACTTCAATGACGTCGATGTCCTTGAAATCGCCGATGTCCGGTACTTTTACTTCGATCATCTGCGCCACGCCGTCCTCACAGAAGGGTGCGGCGGATGTCGGAGAGGACCGAGGCCAGATAGGTCGTGAAGCGGGCGCCGGCCGCGCCGTCGATGACGCGGTGGTCGTAGGCGAGCGACAGCGGCAGCATCAGCCGCGGAGCGAAGGCGCCGTCCTTGTAGACCGGCCGCATCTGGGATCTCGCCACGCCGAGAATCGCTACTTCGGGTGCGTTGATGATGGGCGTGAACGCCGTGCCGCCGATGCCGCCAAGGCTGGAGATGCTGAAGCTGCCGCCGCGCATGCTGTCGGGCTTGAGTTTTTTCTCGCGCGCGGCCCTGGAAATTTCAGCCAGCTCTTTCGCCAAATCGAAGACACCCTTGCGGTCAGCGTCGCGGATCACTGGCACCAGTAGGCCGTCGGGCGTATCGACCGCGACTCCGATGTGATAGTACTTCTTGACGATCAGGTTCTCCCCGCTCTTGTCGAGCGAGGCGTTGAACTCCGGAAACTCCTTCAGCGCGTTCACCGAAGCCTTCACCAGGAACGCGAGCATGGTGAGTTTGAAGCCTCCTTTTTCCGCTACCTGGGCGTTCTCCTTGCGGAACGCCTCGAGCTCGGTGATGTCGGCCTCGTCGTGCTGGGTGACGTGCGGGATGGAGACCCAGTTGCGATGCAGGAACCCGCCGGAAAGCTTCCTGATTCGCGACAGAGGTTTGGTTTCGACCGGGCCGAATTTCGCGAAATCCACCTGCGGCCACTCCGGAAGATCCAGAACGAGCCCGCCGCGCGCGACGACGGCGGCGACCGCGGGCGCACCCCTCATTACTCCCTTCACGAACTCCTGGACGTCCGCCTGCGTGATGCGTCCTTTCGGGCCCGAGCCCTTGACACGAGCAAGGTCGACGCCCAGCTCGCGCGCGAACTTGCGCACCGAGGGGCTCGCGTGCGGCGTCGTTCCGGGGGCTGGCGCAGATGTGTTGGAGATGGCTTCAGTCCGGCCGAGGGCCGGCGCGGCGGGGGTCGGTGCCGGGACGGCCGCAAGCACCGGGGCGGCCTTTGCCGAGGGCGCGTCTTGGGGTTTCGGGGCGGGCTTTGTTGGCGCCGCCGAGGCATTTTCTGTCTCTTCAAGGATGAGGATGGGACTGCCCTGTGAAACCTTGTCACCGGTCTTGACCCGCATTTCCTTCACCACGCCCGCAGCCGGCGAAGGAATCTCCATCGTCGCCTTGTCCGATTCCACGGCGATCAGCGACTGCTCCGGCTGTACCGCATCGCCCGGTTTGACCAGCACCTCGATTACATCGACGTTCTTGAAGTCGCCGATGTCGGGTACGAAGACTTCCCTATGGGTTCCCATGCTTGCTCAGTCCGCGATTGGTGTACCGGGCCGGGCTGCCGCCGAGGCGCGCCAGGCCCACGCCCGATCAGACGGCCACCGGATCGGGCTTTTCCGGATCGATCCCGTATTTCTTGATTGCGTCGGAAACGACCTTGGATTTGACCTCGCCCTGATTGGCGAGCGCCTTGAGCGCCGCGACTGTCACGAAGTAACGATTCACTTCGAAGAAGTAACGCAACTTGGCGCGGGAATCCGAGCGGCCGTATCCATCGGTGCCGAGCACTCGGTAGATGCGGTCTTTGGGGATGAACGATCGAATCTGGTCGGCAAAGGTCTTGATGTAGTCGGTAGCAGCGATCACGGGACCCTCACGCTTCTCCAGGCATTGGGTCACGTACGGGACCCGGGGCTTCGTTTCCGGGTGCAGCATGTTCCAGCGCTCCACCGCAAGCCCTTCGCGGCGCAGCTCCGTCAGACTGGGGGTACTCCAGATATCCGCAGCCACGCCCCAGTCAGTCTCGAGCAGCTCGCCGGCGGCAATGACTTCGCGCAGGATCGTTCCGGAGCCCAGTAGCTGCACGCGCGTCTTCTTCTTCGAGCCTTCCTGAAAAAGGTACATGCCCTTCAAAATCGCTTGCTCCACACCTGCCGGCATCGCGGGATGTTCGTAGTTTTCGTTCATCACCGTGATGTAATAGAACACGTCCTCCTGTTGCATGACCATCCGACGCAGGCCGTCCTGGACGATGACGGCGAGCTCATACGCAAAGGTCGGATCATAGGAGATGCAATTGGGAATGACCGAGGAGAGCACGTGGCTGTGTCCGTCCTCATGCTGCAGCCCCTCGCCATTCAGAGTCGTGCGGCCCGCCGTGGCGCCGAGGAGAAACCCCCGCGCGCGCTGGTCCCCCGCCGCCCATGCGAGGTCCCCGATGCGCTGCATGCCGAACATCGAATAGAAGATGTAGAACGGCACCATGACAAGGTTCGAATGGCTGTATGAAGTCGCCGCCGCGATCCAGGATGAGAACGCCCCGGCCTCGTTGATGCCCTCTTCGAGAATCTGCCCCGCCTTGTCTTCGCGGTAGTACATCACCTGTTCGCGGTCGACCGGCTCGTACTTTTGTCCTTCCGAGGAATAGATCGCCAACTGCCGGAACATTCCTTCCATGCCGAAAGTGCGCGCTTCGTCCGGAACGATCGGCACGATATGCTTGCCGATGTTCTTGTCGCGCGCGAGCGCCGTCAGCATGCGCACGAACGCCATGGTGGTGGATATCTCGCGCCCTTCCGAGCCCTTCAACTGTTGGTCGAACGCCGGGAGATCCGGCACCGTGGGAACGCTGTCCGCCCTGCGGCGGCGCTGGGGAAGGTAGCCGCCAAGCGCCTTTCTGCGCTCGTGCAGGTACACCATGACCGGATCGCCGTCCTTGGGTTTGTAGAACGGCAGTTCCTCGAGCTTGTCATCGGGAATCGGCACGTTGAAGCGGTCGCGCATCTCGCGGATGGTTGCGAGGTCCATCTTCTTCAGCTGGTGGGTTGGATTCTTCGCCTGACCCTGCTTGCCCAGGCCGTAGCCCTTGATGGTCTTGGCGAGGACCACGGTGGGCTGGTCCTTGTGCTTCACCGCCGCCGCGTAGGCCGCGTAAATCTTATGAGGGTCGTGCCCGCCCCGGTTCAAGCGCCAGATGTCCTCATCGGTCATGCGCGATACCATCTCGAGCAGTTTCGGGTCCTTGCCGAAGAAGTGCTTGCGAACGAAGGCGCCGTCGTTGGCCTTGTAGTTCTGATACTCGCCGTCGACCGTTTCTTCCATGACGCGAAGCAGCCGGCCTTCGACATCGCGAGCGAACAGTGGATCCCAATACGAGCCCCAAATGAGCTTGATGACGTTCCAGCCCGCCCCGCGGAAATCGGCTTCGAGCTCCTGGATGATCTTGCCGTTACCACGCACCGGACCGTCGAGGCGCTGGAGGTTGCAGTTCACGACGAAAATCAAGTTGTCGAGCTTTTCACGCACCGCGAGCCCGATCGCGCCCAGGGATTCCGGTTCGTCCATCTCGCCGTCGCCGCAGAACACCCATACCTTGCGGTTTTCGGTATTGGCAAAACCCCGTGCATGAAGGTATTTGAGAAACCGCGCCATGTAGATGCCCTGGATCGGCCCAAGGCCCATCGAGACCGTCGGGAACTGCCAGAAATCGGGCATCAGCCATGGATGCGGGTAAGAAGAAATTCCTTTGCCGTCGACCTCGCGGCGGAAGTTAAGCAGCTGTTCTTCGGTGAATCGACCTTCGAGAAAGGCGCGCGCATAGATGCCCGGCGATGAATGGCCCTGGAAGTACACCAGGTCGCCGCCATGTCCGGGGTGCGGCGCGTGCCAGAAATGGTTGAAGCCGATGCCGAACAGCGTCCCGACCGACGCGAAACTCGCGATGTGTCCGCCGAGCTCGTCGTCGGACTTGTTCGCCTTCGCCACCATCACCATCGCATTCCAGCGGCAAAAAGAACGGATGCGTTCCTCCAGCGCGTGATCACCGGGCGAGCGTTCCTCCAGATGAGGGGGAATCGTGTTCAGGTACGCCGTGTTGAGCGAAAAAGGAATGTAAGCGCCTGAGCGGCGCGCCTTGTCGACGAGCTTCTCGAGCAGGTAGTGGGCGCGCTCGGGGCCTTCGCGTTCGAGAACTCCCTCGAGCGCGTCGAGCCATTCCTGCGTTTCCTGAGCGTCGGGATCGTTGGCGGCGGAGAATTCAGGCAGCGCGGACATGACGTTTCCCTCTCGGCGCGAAGGTGTGGGCGGGAGTGTGAGACTTGCGGAGAATCGCTTGAAGCTTACCCTGCCCGCCTTACAGGATCAATTGCACCTTGTCCCCCATTATGAAAGAGCATTTAGCATTATACGAAAACGCGCCTCGCGCAATCAAAGAGATCGAACTTCGGCTTGGCTAAGGCCAGGAAACTGCGGATGCTAGAATGCGCGTCTTCCCTGTTCGCCGCGTCGATTCTCTCCCGTGCAGACCCGCACCATTGACGGCAACGCCATTGCGCGCGAGTTGCGCGTGGGGCTGATTCGACGTGTCGCGGCCCTTGCCGCGAGAGGCGTGCGTCCCGGTCTCGCGGTGCTGCAGGTCGGGGACCACCCGGCTTCGAGAATCTATGTGCGGAACAAGATCAGGGCATGCGGCGAAGCGGGGCTCTATTCGGAGCACATCGAATTGGCGGCCGACGCCGATGAATCGATGCTCCTCGCGCGTATCCGGATCCTCAACAACGACTCCCGCATCCACGGCATCCTCGTGCAGCTTCCGTTGCCCCCGGGACTTTCGGCGGAGCGGGTGCTCGAAGCTCTGGCCCCGGCGAAGGACGTTGACGGCTTTCATCCGACCAACATGGGCCTACTCGCCGTCGGCAATCCGCGCTTCGTGCCCTGCACGCCCCTCGGAGTGATGAAGCTGATCGAGCACGAGGAAATCGGCGTGCAGGGCCGGCATGCCGTCGTAGTCGGCCGCAGCAACATCGTGGGCAAGCCGGTGGCGCTGCTGCTATTGCAAAAAGGCGCCACGGTCACCATCTGCATCTCTAGAACCTCCGATCTGGGCGCGATGACCAGCCAGGCGGACATTCTCGTGGTGGCGGCCGGTAGACCCAGGCTCGTCACGGCCGGCATGGTGAAACCCGGCGCCGTCGTCATCGACGTCGGCATCAACCGGCTTGCAGACGGCAAACTCGCCGGCGACGTGGATTTCCAGAGCGTACTGGGAACCGCTTCGTGCATCACGCCGGTGCCGGGCGGAGTTGGACCCATGACGATCGCAATGTTGCTTGAGAACACGGTGATGTCCGCCGAGCGCGCCTCGGCCGCCCGCAGCAGTGCCTGAGACGGTGGGAGCATGGTTCCGCGATCTCAACCGGAAAACTAAGGTGTCGACCCCGAAAATGTCCGTCAATCCGCTGCTCGAATTCTCGGGCCTGCCGCGCTACAAATCGGTCCGGCCGGAGCACGTCGCCCCCGCGATCGATCAGCTGCTCGTCGAGAACCGCGCCCTGATCGCCCGGCTCACGACGAAGGCCATGGTTGCAACCTGGAACGAGTTCGCGGATCCGCTGGAAAACGCCAATGAGCGGCTGTGGCGCGCCTGGGGCATGGTCGCCCATCTGCACGCAGTGGACGATAACCCGGCGATCCGCGATGCCTATAACGCGAATCTGCCGAAAATCACGCGGTACCGTACCGAACTCGCGCAAAATCTTCGCCTCTATGAGAAATTCAAGGCTCTGCGCGCTTCGAAGGGTTTCGAGGAGTTGTCACAAGCTCAGCGCAAGATCGTCGAGAACGACTTGCGCGACTATCGTCTTGGAGGAGCCGAACTGGCGCCTCAGAACAAGCGGCGCTTTGCCGAAATCCAGGAAGAACTTGCAGCCCTCGAAGCCAAGTTTTCCGAGAATCTGCTTGATGCAACCAATGCGTTTTCGGAATTGATCGCCGACCGCGGAGCGCTGCTCGGCGTCCCCGAGGACGTACTCGAAGCGGCCGAAGAAGGCGCGCGCAAGGATGGCCGGGAGGGGTGGAAGTTCACCTTGCACGCGCCGTCGTACGGGCCCCTGATGCAATACGCCGAGAATCGCGACCTGCGGGAAAAGCTGTATCGCGCACACGTCACACGGGCGAGCGAATTTGGAAATCCGCAATTCGACAACACCTCGATCATCGTGCGTGAGCTTCGCCTGCGAAAAGAAAAGGCGCGACTGCTCGGTTACAAAAGCTTCGCGGAATTTTCGCTTGTCCCGAAAATGGCCGAGTCACCCGAGGCCGCGCTCGACTTCCTCAACGATCTTGCCGCCAGGGCGCTGCCTCACGCACGCAGGGATCATGCTGAACTGGAGGAGTTCGCACGCACGGAACTCGGGATCCAGGAGCTCCAAGCTTGGGATATCGCGTTCGCATCGGAAAAACTGCGCGCGAAACGTTACGCGTTTTCCGATCAGGAAGTGAAGCGGTATTTCCCGGAACCCAAAGTGCTGGAAGGCATGTTCCAGCTTGTCAAAGCCCTCTATGGCATTCGCATTCTTCCGGACGCGGCGGAAACCTGGCATCCGGAAGTGCGTTTTTTCCGGATTACCGACTCGGACGGGAGCGTGATCGGCCAGTTTTATCTGGATCTGTACTCACGGGAAACCAAGCGCGGCGGCGCGTGGATGGACGAAGCGATTACGCGGCAGCGGATGCCCGGCGGCCTCCGGACCCCGGTTGCGCATCTCATCTGCAACTTTCCTGCACCGATGGGGAACAAGCCCGCGCTGTTCACGCACGACGAAGTCATGACCCTGTTTCACGAATTCGGCCATGGATTGCACCATCTGCTCTCGCGAGTCGACGATCTGGGCGTCTCCGGAATACGCGGTGTCGAATGGGACGCGGTCGAGCTGCCTTCCCAGTTCATGGAGAACTTCTGCTGGGAATGGGGCGTGCTCGCCCGCATGACCGCTCACGTCGAAAGCGGAGAAGCCTTACCGCGCAATTTGTTCGACAAGATGCTGGCGGCAAGGAATTTTCAGAGCGGCATGCAGACCGTGCGCCAGATCGAGTTCGCATTGAGCGACATGCATTTACACCATGACTACGACCCCGCGGGGGCAAAGACGCCATTGCAGCTGCTCAACGAAATCAGGGCGAAAGTCGCCGTGGCCATGCCGCCGGAGTACAACCGTTTCCTCAACAACTTTTCGCACGTCTTCTCGGGAGCTTACGCTGCCGGTTATTACAGTTACAAGTGGGCCGAGGTGCTTTCCGCCGACGCGTACAGCCTGTTCGAAGAGAACGGGGTGCTCGACTCCGACACCGGCGCGCGATTCCGCGACGAGATCCTCGCCGTCGGCGGCAGCCGACCGGCGCTCGAATCGTTCAGAGCGTTTCGAGGCCGCGAGCCGAGAATCGACGCACTGCTGCGTCACAATGGTATGATCGCGCCCTGAGGACCCTTACCGCATGCGCAACCTGTTCGTCGCTGCAGCGATCCTCTCGACTGTCTGCGCCAACGCTTTTGGTCAGGCCTATCGCTGGGTGGATCAAGACGGCAGGGTTCACTATACGCAGACACCTCCGCCCCCGGACGCAAGAAACGTACAACGAAAGAGTCTTCGCGGGGGCGGAGTCGATGTCTCCAATCTGCCTTACGCGACGCAGGTGGCGGCGAAGAACTTTCCCGTAACCCTGTATTCCCTCCCGGATTGCGGGGCTCCCTGCGACCAGGCGCGCGCGTTGCTCGTCAAGCGCGCCGTCCCTTTCAGGGAAGTCAGCGTCCTCACTCAAAAGGACGCCGATGAGGTGAAGAGACTGTCCGGCAAAACCGATCTGCCGTTGCTGGTCGTCGGCAACCAGTTGCAAACCGGGTTTCAGGAAAGCCTCCTGAACGGCCTGCTCGATTCAGCGGGCTATCCGACTTCCGTACCTCCCGCACGGATCGAAGCGCTGCGAAAAATGGATCCCCCTACTCCGGGACCGGCGAAATCCCAGGCGCAGTCACCGTATGGCGAGGGCGCCGGTGCGGAGCCGGCGCCCGGTGCCGGTGCCCGATAGATCGGGGGCGTTGTATTACTGAGCAACGCGTCAATGAAGTTTGCGTCATGGAACGTCAATTCGCTCAAAGTGCGCCTGCCTCATCTGCTCGAATGGCTAGCGCGGCAAACCCCCCAGATCGTCTGTCTTCAGGAGATCAAGCTCGAAGACGCCAAGTTCCCGGTGGAGGAGGTCCGGGCGGCGGGGTACCACTGCGTCTGGGCCGGGCAAAGGACGTATAACGGAGTCGCGATCCTGTCTCGCGAAATTCCCGCGGACGTCGCCGCAGGGATGCCGGCATTCCCAGACGGGCAAAGGCGCATCATCGCCGCAACCGTTGGGAAAGGCGCCGATGCGATCCGCGTCGTATGCGCCTATGTTCCAAACGGACAGGCGGTCGATTCTGGGAAATATGAGTACAAGCTCAATTGGCTTGCGGCCTTCCGACGCTGCCTTGAGGAAGAGCTAAAACAAAATCCTCGGCTCGCGGTGCTGGGCGACTACAACATCGCGCCCGCCGATGAGGACGTTTACGATCCCAAGGCCTGGGAAGGTCAGGTCCTGTGCAGCCCCAAGGAGCGGGAGGCCTTCCGGAAGCTTCTCGCCCTGGGATTGAAAGACAGCTTCAGGATGTTTGCTCAACCAGACAAATCCTTCACTTGGTGGGACTACCGCATGAATGCCTTCAAGCGCAATCTCGGGCTGCGTATCGATCACATCCTATTCAGCTCCGAGCTCGCTTTGCGGTGCCGCACGTGCGCGATCGATCTCGAACCAAGGCGAGCGCAACGCCCGTCCGACCATGCGCCAGTGATGGCCGAGCTCGAGCTTTAGTCGCTATAATCGAAGCGAAGCGGCCGCCGAGGGAAATAAATGAAAGCCCGCCGCTGACACACACGCCGTATCTAAGCAGGAGGATGGAATCATGCCTTTCAACAAGTTGCTGCGCCAAATCGCCGGACTTGTGCTGGCTGTTTGCACCGCGGCCGACGTGTTCGCTCAGGCTGCCTACCCGGCGAAGCCGGTGAAAATAGTCGTGCCCTACTCTACCGGCGGACCGGCGGACATCTACGCGCGTTTCATCGGCGACCGCCTGCAAAAGACTCTCGCACAACCCTTTGTAATCGAGAACCGGCCTGGCGCCGGTGCGATCATCGGCACGGACGTGGTGGCGAAATCCGCCCCCGACGGATACACGCTCCTCATGATGTCGAATACGCACACGGTAAACGAATCACTGTTCACGAAGAAGCCCTACAGCCTGATGCGGGACCTCGCGCCGATCTCGCCGATCAACTATTCCGACCTCCTTCTTGTGGTTCACCCTTCGGTACCGGCGAACAACCTGAAGGAGCTCATCGCGCTCGGCAAATCCAAACCGGGCGCTCTCAATTACGCTTCCTCCGGACCGGGCACGCCGTATCACATGGCGGGCGAGCTGTTCAAGGCGGTGGCCGGAATCGACGTGGTACACGTGCCGCACAAAGGAAGCGCTGAAGCACGCACCAGTGTCCTCACAGGCGACGTGCAGATGATGTTCGACGCAATTACCACAATGGCACCGCTCGCGCAGGCAGGCAGGGTTCGCCCCATCGCCACCTCCGGAAAGACGCGTTCGTCAATCACGCCTGGAGTACCGACCCTGGACGAAGCCGGCCTGCCCGGTTACGACGCGGTCATTTGGCTGGGGATAATGGCCCCGACCGCGACACCGAAACCGGTCGTCGACATTCTAAATTCCGAGATCCAGAAAATCGCCAGCTTGCCGGTCGTGAAGGAGGTCTGGGCCAAGCAGGGTGCCGTTCCGATGCGCATGACGCCGGCAGAATTCGGAAAATTCCTGGAGCAGGATATCCAGAAGTGGGCGCAAGTCGTGAAATTCTCGGGGGCGAAGGTCGATTAGGGTACACGCGAAGGTTTTCCGAAGACCTTAGACACCCGTGGCCGAGCGCCTCCAGCTCACCGTCAACGGTGCCGAATCCGAGCTCGAGGCGAGTTCGGACACGGCGCTTCTCTACGCGTTGCGCAACGACCTTGGGTTGAAAGGCACGCGCTTCGGTTGCGGCAGCGGCCAATGCGGCGCCTGCTTCGTGTTGATCGACGGCTATCCGGCGCCCGCTTGTGACACGCCCCTGTGGGCGGCCGCGGGTAAGAGAATTACTACCGTCGAAGGCTTGAGCAAAGGCGGCGGCGAGTTGCACCCCCTTCAGCACGCCTTTCTCGCCGAGCAGGCGGCGCAATGTGGTTATTGCACCAGCGGCATTCTGATCAGCGCCGCGGCGCTCCTGGCGAGAAATCCCAGGCCGACCGAGAGCGAAGTGCGCGCGGCGCTCGACCGCAATCTGTGCCGCTGCGGCTCGCACAACCGCATGGTGCGCGCGGTCTTGCGCGCGGCGTCTGAAATCGCGCTGTGAACACCGTCGCTGAAAGCCCGCTCAAGCGGCCGGGAAGTCTGGAGAGAAATCCGAAACTGGCGCAATGGCTTCGCGTGCACCGTGACGGAGCCGTGTCGATTTTCAGCGGGAAAGTCGAGATCGGCCAGGGAATCTCGACCGCCCTCGCCCAGATCGCGGCGGAAGAGCTCGGGATCACGCTCGAACGCATCCGCATGGTCGCCGCCGATACCGCGGTGAGCCCCGACGAGGGCGTCACGTCGGGCAGCCTATCGGTCCAGGATTCCGGTGTCGCACTACGCCGTGCCTGCGCGCAGGCCCGTACGTTGCTCCTTAAGAGCGCGGCGGCGCGTCTCGGCGTATCAGTCCGCGATTTGCAGGTAGCGGACGGGACTGTACGGACGGCAGGCCGGAGCACGAGCTTTTGGGAATGCGCGGACGACGCGCTGTTCGACTGCGAGGTCGACGAGACAGCGGCATTGAGATCGCCGCGCGACTACCAGGTGGTCGGCAAGCCTGCCCCGCGGCGCGACCTGCCCGACAAGATCGCCGGTCGGCCTCGCTTCATTCAGGACATTACGCTGCCGGGAATGCTCTACGGCCGCGTGGTTCGTCCGTCGTACAATTTCGCGGGGCCGGTCTCGCTCGATGACAGCAAGATCAAGTCGATGCCGGGGCTTGCGGCGATCGTGCGCGACGGCGGCTTTGTCGGAGTTCTCGCCGAGCGCGAGGATGTGGCGATCTCGGCCCAGCGCGCCCTTCGGCTGACAGCGTCATGGCGAGAGGTCGACGCGCTGCCGCGAGATGTGCATGCATGGCTCAAAGAACACGCGGCCGAGCACCACGTCATCAGCGAGAAGGAAAACGCTGACGCGAAATCCCGCGCAGCGAAAGTGCTCGAAGCCTCCTATACCAAACCCTATATATCGCACGCCTCGATCGGTCCGTCCTGCGCGATCGCCCGGATCGACGACGGCAAACTCATGGTGTGGAGCCACAGCCAGGGAATTTTCAACCTGCGCCGCGACCTAGCCTTGGCGTTGGGCATGCGCGAGGATGCGATCGTCGTGCGGCACGCGGAAGGAGCGGGCTGCTACGGGCACAACGGCGCCGACGATGCCGCCCTCGACGCTGCGTTGCTCGCGCGCGCCGCGGGCGGTCGCCCGGTGCAGGTGCAGTGGATGCGCGACGACGAATTCGCGTGGGCCCCGTGCGGTCCGGCCATGGCCCTAAGCTTGCGCGCGGCACTCGACCCCCACGGCGATATCGTCGATTGGGAGCACGAGCTTTGGAGCAACGGGCACAGCAGCAGACCCGGCCGCTCGCAGGGTCCGGCGCTCGCCGCGGCCTGGCACTTGGCGAGACCGCATGAGCGGCCTTCGGCGATCAATTTGCCGCTTCCCGCGGGAGCGGCGGACCGCAACGCCATTCCGATATACGATTTCCCGAATCAGCGCGTCGTCAATCATTACGTGCACGAAATGCCCGTGCGCACTTCAGCGCTGCGCTCGCTGGGCGCCTACGCCAACGTGTTTGCGATCGAATCCTTCATGGACGAGCTCGCTCAAGCCGCGGAAATCGATGCGATCGCCTTCCACCTGCGGCATCTCAAGGATCCGCGGGGCCGGGCGGTCATCGACGCGGCAGCGCGACGCGCCGGGTGGAGTACCTGGAAACCCGTCGAAGGACGCGGCCACGGCATCGGATTCGCCAAATACAAGAATCTTGGCGCTTACTGCGCAGCGATCGCCGAAGTAGAGGTCGAGCGTGAGGTGCGCGTGAATCGGCTGGTTCTTGCGGTCGATGTCGGCCTGGTCATCAACCCCGACGGCGTGATCAACCAGATCGAGGGCGGAGCGATTCAATCGACGAGCTGGACGTTGAAAGAGGAGGTGAAGCTCGACGCCCGCGGCATCGCGAGCCTCGACTGGGAACATTACCCCGTCCTGAAATTCAGCGAGGTACCGGTCGTTGAAGTCGAGTTGCTCGACCACCCCGAACTGCCTGCCGCCGGCGCGGGCGAAGCCGCGCAGGGTCCCACTGCGGCGGCAATCGCCAATGCGGTGGCGCATGCGCTGGGCTTACGCGTGCGCGACCTCCCGCTTACACACGAGCGGATTGCCGTGGCGATAAGTCAGTCGACGTAGTCGTATGCCGGCAAGGTAAGGAACTCGACGTAGCGATCGTCAGTCGTGATGCTCTCGAAGAGCTTCGCGCTTTCTTCGTACTTACCCGCTTTCCACGCCTCGTCGCCGAGGTAGGTTTTCACCTTGGGCAATTCTTCCTCCAGGAGAGTTCTGAACAGCTCCTCGGTGATCTTGCGGCCGTCTTGCAGCTTCCCTTTGGGAGAGCGCATCCACCGCATTGATCACCATTTTGCGGTCGGTCGGCCCGGTAATCTCCACGCGGCGGTCCAGCAAGTCTTTCGGCTGTGGTGCGATCGTCCATTCCTTGGCGCGAAGCGGTGCGGTTTCCGGAATGAAATCGGGGAATTGTCCGGCGTCAAATTCTCTCTGGCGCGCCGCGCGCAGCACGAGCAGATCCTGTCGGCGGGATTCGAAGGCGCGATGCAGCTTGGCGACGAAGCTCAAGGCTTCGGGTGTCAGGACCCGCGCCGCCTCGGACAAGGCGGGCGCGCGGATTTCAACCCCTGCCGGAAGAGCCGCCTTTGAAGAGGCAATGGAAGATGCCACGTTCACCGCGTTCTCCAGAATATTGCGCTGAACCAATCTGGCTTCATGAATCACATCTCCAAAAAAGCTCGCCGAATGGAATCTCTGACTATTCCGCGTCGGGCGGTGTCCCATCTCCGATGCCCAGCTCACCGATTTTGCGGGTGATCGTATTGCGACCTATGCCGAGCCGAACCGCCGCCTCGATGCGCCGGCCGCCGGTATGCGCAAGGGCTTTCGCGATCAGCGTCTTCTCGAAGCTCTTCGACAGATTCTCCATGATGTTCGTTTCGCCATTTACCAGTCTGCGATCCGTTTCGCGTGCCAGGGCCGCGAGCCACTCGCCAGAGGGCGCTGCGGCATCCTCGCGGAGTTCCGGCGGAAAGTCACCGACCTCGATGACCTGCGTGGGTGACATCACGGTGAGCCAGTGACACACATTTTCGAGCTGACGTACGTTTCCGGCAAGATTCTGAGCCGAGAGGCGGGTCATCGCCGAATCCGATAGACGCTTGGGTTCTACACCGAGCTCTCGGGCCGATTTTGCGAGGAAATGTCGTGCAAGCAGCGGAATGTCTTCGCGGCGCTCGCGCAGCGAAGGCAGGCGTAGCCGAATCACGTTCAGCCGGTGATACAGGTCCTCACGGAACAGGCCTTCGCGAACCCGTGCTTCCAAGTCTTGATTGGTCGCGGCGATGACACGGACACTCGCGCGAATCGGCTGATGGCCGCCAACCCGATAGAAAGTTCCGTCAGACAATACACGCAGCAAGCGTGTTTGCAGCTCGGCCGGCATATCGCCGATCTCATCCAGGAACAGGGTGCCGCCTTCGGCTTGCTCGAAGCGACCCCGCCGCAGAGCCTGTGCGCCCGTGAAGGCGCCACGCTCGTGCCCGAAGAGCTCCGACTCCAGAAGGTCTTTTGGCATTGCCGCGGTATTTATTGCGATGAATGGCTTGTCTGCGCGCGGGCTGTGACGGTGCAACGCGCGCGCCACGAGTTCCTTGCCTGTGCCGGACTCGCCAGTGATCAGAACGGTGGCGCTTGACTGCGACAGGCGGCCGACTGCGCGGAACACCTCCTGCATCGACTGTGCCTGCCCGAGGATATCCGGCGTACCGGTCAACGACTCCTCGGCTTCGTCCTCCCGCATGCTCTCGCCGAGTGCCCGGCGGATTAGCTCGACCGCCTGGTCAACGTCGAATGGTTTTGGCAGATATTCGAACGCGCCGCCCTGGAACGCCGCCACAGCCGACTCCAAATCGGAGTACGCGGTCATAATAATGACCGGAAGGTCGGGGAAACGTTGCCTTAGAGTTTGCAGCAGCTCCAGGCCCGAGGCGCCGGGCATGCGAATGTCTGAAACGAGCACCTGCGGGGCGCCGGCCGCGTCGAGCTCCTCCATGGCCTCAGTCGCCTGCGCAAAGGTTTTGAAGGGGATGCCTTCGCGGGCAAGTGCCTTCTCGAACACCCAACGGATCGAGCGATCGTCATCGATGACCCAGACAGGTCTCATCATGGTCTTTCAGCGAAGCGGTAGCACGATGCGAAAGCTGGTTCTTCCCGGCTGGCTATCGCATTCCACCACCCCGTGGTGGTGGTGCACGAAAGTCTGCGCGAGCGTCAGGCCGAGCCCGGTCCCGCCCTCACGGCCGGATACCAGCGGATAGAAAATCTGGTCGCGGATTTCCGCCGGAACGCCCGGTCCGTTATCGATTACTTGCAATTCTAATGCCAGCCTGCGTAAGCGCCGGGCGAGCGTTACCTGGCGGGCAACCCGGGTGCGCAGGACGATTTCGCCCCGCTTTTGAAGCCCAGCCGCGGCGGTGGCACGGGCTCCCAGTATGGCTTGCGCGGCATTCCGTGCGATGTTGAGCACGGCCTGGATGAGTTGTTCCAGATCGCCGCGAAACTCGGGCAGACCGACGTCGTAATCGCGTCTTACCCGTATGCCTTCAGGAAACTCGGCAAGAATAAGACTGCGAACCCGTTCACATACTTCATGGATGTTCATCGGCACGTGATTCGGAGGGCGATGTGGAGTAAGGAGTCGGTCCATGAGAGCCTGCAGGCGGTCGGCCTCCTTGATGATCACCCGGGTGTATTCGCGCAGGCTTGGCCGGTCGAGTTCTCGCTCGAGGAGTTGAGCAGAGCCGCGCAAACCTCCCAGCGGATTCTTGATTTCGTGAGCTAGGTTGCGGATCA
>VBCJ01000122.1 GCA_005884335.1 Betaproteobacteria bacterium
GGCGACATCCAGGTCGCTTTCCCCACCTTGACGGGGATCATCGGACCCGTGAAGGCCGGCAAGCTCAGAGTGCTCGCGGTGATGGCGCGAGCGCGCATGGCCGAGCTGCCCGATGTCCCGACGACGGTCGAAGCGGGGTTTTCGCAGCTGGTCGCCGGCAACTGGTGGGTGCTCGCGGCGCCCCGCGGCACGAATTCACGCATCATCGAGCGCCTGGCTGCAGAGTTCCGGACGGCCATGGCGGAACCGAGCGTGCGCAAGCGCGTGAGCGACTTCGGGCACGTCGCGATCGGCCTTGCGCCTGCCGAGACAGCGGGCTTCCTCAAGTCGGAATCGGCGCGCTACAAGTCCATCGTCGAACTGGGCGGCATCAAGCCGGAGTGAGCGGGATTCCCGGAAACGCGCGCGCCGAGAGGCGCGCCCGGCTCGCTAGAGCGATGGCGGATGAAGGGATCGACGTCCTCGTCGTCGCCGGGAATCCGTGGCGCTGCGACTATTTGCGTTTCGCGGCCGACATCACCCCGGTTGAAGGGCACGCTTTTGCGTTCATCGAGCGCGGGCGGCCGGCGCGGATCATCGTCGAGCACCCGGCCGAGGCGAGGCGCCTCCGGGCGGAGCAGACGGACCTCGATGTGAGATGGTCGCTCTCCGCGATCGAAGAAACCGAGATCGCGATCCGCGAGCTAGGCAAGCGGCGGATCGCGCTCGCGCCGCTCGCCGCGGTGCCCTATCGCCTTGCAATGGGGCCGCTCGTCGCGAGCATCGCACCGGCGACGGCCTTGCTCGATCGCCTGATGCTGCGGAAGTCGCCGTCCGAGATCGAGGCATTTCGCCGCGCCGCCGTCCTCGCCGACGAAGGCTACGCCGTTTTTCGCCAAGCGGCGCGCGTCGGACGGCCGGAATATGTGCTGGTCGCGGAAGTCGAAGCCTTCTTGCGCTCCCGCGGCTGCCCGGAAAATTTTCAAATCCTCGGCTCCGGCGGCCGCGAGGTGCGCGGAATGCATCCGCCGACGGAACGGCGCCTCGCGCCCGGCGATCTGGTGACGACCGAGCTGACCCCGTGCGTGGACGGTTATTACGCGCAGCTCTGCCGCACCCTCGTGCTCGGAGAACCGAGCAAAACGCAAGAACGCGCCTTCGCTGTCTACAACGAGGCTCTCGAAGCCGGCATCGCGGCCGTTCGCCCCGGAGCCAAGGCGAGAGAGGTCGCGCGGGCGCAAAACGAGGTGTTTCGCGACCATGGCCTCGGCGACTACGTGACCTCGGAGTACACCCGCGTGCGCGGCCACGGCCTGGGACTCTATGTGGACGGGCGACCCGCCGTGCTCGAGGACGCCGATCTGAACCTCGAGCCCGACATGACGCTCGTTGTCCATCCGAACACCTATCATCCGGAGGTCGGGTATTTCGTGCACGGCGATTCCGTGCGCGTGATACCCGATGGCTGCGAGGTCCTGACCCGGACTCCGCGGCGCTTGTTTTCGGTGCCTCTGGTCTGAGCCATGCGGCGCGGATTGATCAGCTGGTCGCGCGACGAAGTGCCGCCCTTGGTCCTCGAGGGGCGCGTGGCGCGCCTGCAGGAGCGAATGCGCGATGCGGAGCTGGGCGTCGTGCTCCTCTATACGTCCTTCGCGCGTCCCAGCGCCGTGGCCTGGCTCACGCACTTCGTACCGTACTGGAACGAGGCGCTGCTCGCGGTGTTCCCGACCGGAGCACCGGTGCTGCTTGCCGCGTTCTCCAAGCGCGTGCACGACTGGATCCGAAGCGTCAGTCACTTGGGCGAAGTGCGGTCTGCGCCGGATTTAGGCCAAGCCACAGTGGCGTTCTTGAAGGAACGTCCTCCACAGCCCTCGCGCATCGGGGTGCTCGAACTCGATGCCCTGCCCTGGCCGGTGGCTGAACCGATCATGAAATCGGAATACGGCAGAGCGGTCGTCGATGCAACGGACTTGTTCGCCGCGATCCGCCAGCCGGCCGATGAAGTGGAAATCCGGCTGGCGCGGCGCGCGGCAACGATCGCCGTGCAAGCGTTCAAAGCGATTCCCACAGGGCCAAAGCGCGCGTCGGAACTGCTTTCGGTGCTGGAACGCTCGGCGCGGCTAGACGGTGCGGAAGAAGTGTTGCCTCGGCTAGCGCCTGACCTTCGCGCGGACGCGACACTGCGCAGACTCGATGGTGACGCCCTCCTCGGCGAGCGCTACGCGGTCGAGCTGTCAGTCGCCTACAAGGCTACCTGGGTACGCATCACTCGGTGCGTTTCCACCCAAGCGGCTCCGCCGTCGTGGCGCGGCGCCGCGGATCGCTTTGTCGAAGCCGTCGAGCATCTAAGCGAGGCGAATCTTTCTCTCGAACCCCAAGTCGCGGGGAGCGCGCGACCAGGGAAAAACGCCGCCTGGACCCTCGAGACTTGCCGCGGCGGCCCGCCGCTTTCCATCGTGGCAACTGGGGAAGCACCGTCGCCATCGGAACTCCCGGGCGGTTCGCTTGCCTGCTTCTCCCTGCAGCTGGATCTTGACGACGGTCCTTGGCTTGGCGGCGAGCCGATCATCCTCGGGAGCCGCGGGCAGCCGAGTCGACTATTGATCTGACAGTCTGTTGAAAAGCGTTTCTGCAATACAAAATCAGCTCTTACAGAGACCGGCCGCGGATTCGGCGCTGAAGCCCACGCGGGGTTTCACCCGTAGTCATCATCGCAGTCGCGCGCCGGTGGCCGCGGACGTTAGGCAGCGCAGGGCGCGCGTACAATTGTCCCGCGCAGTTACTCTGCTACTTCTCGTTCACTATTCGCTCACACAAACAGGAGAGATCACATGAACCGCTTCATACTAGGTAGGACGGTCTTGACAGTCATCATGGTCGCTGGCGCCACCTCACAGGTCTTGGCTCAGTCAGTTGTCGAGAAACCAAAGTTTCCCCCTCCGGCTCACGAGAAGCAGGCGCCTGGAGTAGAAAAGAACCTGAAGACATTCGACACGCTGGACTTCGACGTGTTTTCCAACCAGAAGTGGGACCGGCTTGGTGAAAGTCACGCGAAGGATATTGTCGTGACATGGCCAGACGGTCAAGAGACTAAGGGCATCGAGAAGCACATCGAAGATCTCAAGGCAATGTTCGTTTACGCGCCCGACATCACCATCAAGGTTCATCCCATTCGGTTTGGATCGGGCTCATGGACGACGGCGACTGGCATCATGACCGGCACTTTCACCAAGCCAATGCCACTCCCCGACGGCAAGTCCATCCCGCCCACAGGCAAACGATTCGCCATCACCATGGCCACAATCGGCCACTGGAAGAATGGCACGATGGATCACGAGTGGTTGTTCTGGGATAGTCAGGATTTCATGAAGCAGCTTGGTCTAGCCAAGTAGCGTCAACGCTACCTTTCGTTCCTTCCAAGCTCACCTTCCGAGGAGCTGTCCATGTCACTGAAGCATGTTCTTGGTAGTTGTCACTGTGGAACCGTTCGGTACCAAGCTGACGTCGACCTCTCCAAGGGGACAATTCGCTGCAATTGCTCGATCTGCACCAAAGCCCGTGCTTGGTTTACGTTCGCCGGCGGCGAGCAGTTCCATCTTCTTGCTGGAGAGAGCAACATGAGTTCGTACCAGTGGACACCACCTGGTAGGCCAAGCCCCCTTCTGACTTATCGGTTCTGCAAGACTTGTGGAGTGCGTATCTACGGAACGGGCGACGCCGAGTTCATGGGTGGTAAGTTCTATGCGCTCGCAGTTGCCACGTTCGACAACGTCTCAACCGATGAGTTGGCCGCTGCACCGCTCAGGTTCATCGACAACCGGCACGATCGGTTCGATCGCGCACCAGAGGACACTCGGCTCATGTGAGCCCGACAATGCGGCCTAACCCCTCCATCGCCACGACGGTAGGCATTTAACCGGCGGCGGGTGCAGTCTCCTCGGGTGAGGCGCCAAAAACGGTCCGCCTCAGCTCGGCGAGACGATCGCGCGCCTGGGCGGCCTTTTCGAACTCGAGATTGCGCGCATGGTCGAGCATCTCCTTTTCCAGGCGCTTGATCTCCCTGGCGAGCTGCTTTTCCGACATCGACTCGTAGCGCGCCTGTTCCTGAGCGGCCTTCAACTCCATCTGCACGTCCTGGAAATCGCGGGCACCCTCGATCATGTCGCGCACCTGCTTGGAAATTCCGATCGGCGTGATGCCGCGCTTCGCATTGAATTCGATCTGCTTTGCGCGGCGGCGATCGGTCTCTCCGATCGCCCGTCTCATCGAATCGGTGACGCTATCCGCGTAAAGTATTGCCATGCCATTCAAATGGCGCGCGGCTCGCCCGATGGTCTGGATGAGGGAGCGCTCCG
>VBCJ01000154.1 GCA_005884335.1 Betaproteobacteria bacterium
GGCAACATCCATTCTCTGGGCGGTGCCTTCTGGTTCGACGCACGCAACAACCGCGCGGTCGCCGTCCACAGCGGCGCGATCCTGGAGAGCCTCAGCAAGGTCTACGGCGCGACCGATCTCGCGCGCGAGATCATGGGGCAGTAGAACCGCGCTACCCAAGCGCGCCAAAACGCGTCAAACTGTCGCGCCATTCAACGCACGATCGGAGGACCATCTTGGCTCACCTGACTCATGTGACTCACTACCAGATGCTGGAGACCCGGCGAAGGAGGAAAAGAGGGAAGAAGGACTTGGCCGGGATGGCCAAGCGGGCGAAGAAGCTCGCGAAGTGGAACGCGAGGAAGGCCCGAGCGGGCGCAGCGAAGCCCGCTTAATCGAGCGATACGCCGAGCTCCCTGGCGATCGCGATCATCGCGGGACCTTCTTCCCGGTAGAGAGCGACGAATTCCTCCGGCGTGGTCGGCTTCTCAAGGAGTCCGAAAGTCTCGTAGACCTGCTTCAAGCGCGGCGACTCCGCGCCTTCGAGGATCGCCTTCGAGATCCGGCCGACGATTTCAGCGGGCAGGCCCGCCGGGCCGAGAAGGCCCAGCCAGCCCTTGAGCATGAACACCTTCTCGGGGAATCCCTGCTCGAGATACGTCGCGACCTGGGGCAGCTTGGGAGAGCGTTTCGCCGTGTTGACCGCGATCGGCCGCACCGCCTCTGCCTGCAGGTGGGGCGACAGGGCCGAGATGCTCCCGATCGCCGCATGGATCCGCCCGGCCGCCACCTCCAGCCACATCTGCGCCTCGCCTTTGAAGTGCACGACCTCGATCCGGGTTCCGAAGAGCTTGTTGATCTGCGCGGCCACCATGTGCGGAACCGAGCCCGGCCCGTAGCTTCCGAAATTCACCGGCGTCTTCTTCGCGAATTCGACGAACTCGCGGAACCCGCGGGCCGGGACATCGCGGTGCACAGCGAGCGGCAGATGGCCGGAATCGAACGCGGCGATGAACGTGAAGTCCTTGTCCGGGTCGTAAGGCAGCTTCTTGTACAAGGCTTGCGCCTGCACGATCGGCGTCGAGATGGTGAACAGGAACGTGTAGCCGTCGGCGGGCGATTTGGCGACCGCATCGCAGCCGATGACCCCGCCCGCGCCCGCCCGGTTCTCGACCAGCACCGGCTGGCCGATGCTGCGTGAAATCGTTTCGCCGTAAGCGCGGGCGTAGAGATCGGTCAGCCCGCCGGGCGGAAAGCTGACGACGATCCGTATCGGCCGCGCGGGCCAGCCCTGAGCGCGGACGCCGCGCGGAAAGGCGGCCGCCACTAGAAGCGCGATTGCCGCCGAGCCCAGCAGAAAGGAACGTCGATCGGACCGGCGAACCGTTTCCATGCTCGAATGAGAGTGAGCGGGCTCAAAGGCCCGGGATGGGATTCCCGTATGGTAATGCAGATCGCTGCCCGATCAAGGCCTTGCCGGTCAAAGCCTGGAACCCGGGCGGGATCGGTCACTTTGGCGTAAAATACGGCTCCGCTTTCGGGTGCCAACGCATCCCTGAAGTAGAAAAAAAGGAGTATCCGCCTTGCAGGAAATCCTGAAATACCTGAAAGACCGCGGCGAACGGCTGGACTCGGAGATCGCGACGGACACTGGAATCTCGCTCGAAAATGTGCGGCTCCACGTGTCCGCGCTCTCGGCCCGGGGCGAGGTCATGCTGTGCCAGTCGATTCGATTCAACAACGGCAAGAGGAGCGAGGGCTTGCTCTGCCGCATCGCGGGCTATATTCCGCCTGCCGCTCCCGGCAGGAAATCCAAAGCGCACCTGAAAGCGCAGACTCAGACGTAGGAAGAGAGTCCCGGGACCGGCCGGCCGGAGCCCGTCAGCGGCGGCCGTCGTACCAGGAGAAGCAGTCCTGCCGGCTGCGCAGCGTGCGCCCGCGCGACACGACGGTCTTCACCATGAACCGGAAAAACTCTCGCCAGCCGTAGAGCCGCAGCTTGCGGTCGCTGGTGCTCAAGGGGTGGCGGTGAAGAATCACGATGGTTCGCCGGTCGCGGCGAGCCAGGCGCTTCAAGCGCCGGAACAGGTCGATCTCTTCGCTCGCGTACAGCTCCTCGCTGAAGCCGCCCGTCTCGCGGAACGCCGCCGCCTCGCAGAAGATGAACGACCCCGCCGCCCACTTGTTGATCCGGCTCACTGCGTTCCAGATTCCGGTCACGAGCGCGACGCTGGGATGCGGGTCCTCGTAGCGGACGGTGCTTCCGCCGGCGAGGCAGCGTCCAGCGCGGATGGAATCCGCCGCTTCGAGAAAAAGCTCTACGCTGGGATAGGAATCGGCGTCCACGAAAAAGATCCAATCCCCGCCGGCGCAGGCTGCGCCGGTATTGCGCGCCCGGCCGATCTGGTTGACCGGCTCGAATACGACCTGCGCTCCCAGGCCCGTCGCGATCTCCGCCGTGCGGTCGGTCGAATTGTTGTCGCACACGATCAGCTCGGACTTCCAGCCGAGCCGCGCGAATCCTTCCATGGCGGCGCGAACGCTGGAGAGCGAGCCGGGCAGCAGCCGCTCTTCGTTGAACGCGGGAACGACGACGGAGATCTTCATTTCCTTGGCGCCGATTTCAGCATACTACTGCTTCGGAGAACGCGAGCTTGACCGGGGACGCGATGCCAAACATAATCCGCCGGCAGGCTTGGATTTCCGTCTGATTCATCCGTCGGCAGCACCCATAACAAGGAGGAGAAAATGTCCGTGAGCAGATTCATACTCGGTCTGGGATTCATGTTGTTCGCCGCCGGCGCCGTGGCGCAGGATCGCCCGCCCTACGGGCAGGATGTCAATCTGGAGCTGGCCAAGAAAATCGCCGCCGGCGCGGCCGCGGAATCGAAGAAGAACGGCTGGCGCATGGCGATCGCGATCGTGGACAACCACGGCTTCCTCGTCTATTACGAGCGCATGGACGACACCCAGACCGCGAGCGTGCAGATCGCGCTCGACAAGGCCAAGACGGCTGCCACGTTCCGCCGCCCGAGCAAGGCGTTCGAGGACGGCATCAAAGGGGGACGGGTTGCGCTGCTCGGCCTCTCCGGAGCGACGCCGATCGAGGGCGGAGTGCCGATCATGGCCGGCGGCAAGGTCATCGGCGGAGTCGGCGTCAGCGGAGCGAACTCGGACCAGGACGCGCAAGCCGCGATGGCCGGCCTCAAGGCGGCCGGTCTGTAGAAGCACGGCTAGCGCCCAACGAGAACGGCGCCCTGCGGGGCGCCGTTTTGCATTGAGGAAATGAGTTCCGATCCCTGTCGTGTAAACGTTACGGTAAGTCAGGGAATACCGACATGGGCTCCTCTTCCTTCTTGCGTGCTCCTCACCTCCCGCGCTCCGATCGTGTTCCCGCCCGGAAAAATGTCACGGTGCCTTTCGACTTTGATTTGATGCGGGGCTTCTCACGCGGCACACTATCCGGCACAAAAAAATCCGGCTGCGACGACAGCGAGTCGCGAAGTGATGTCCTATCTTTAGAGGCGAGGGAAATATGACGACTTCAGGGAATGCGCGCACGCGCTGGACGCGTCTGCTGGGGGTTTTCTGCGTCGCGTTCTGCGCCGCGGCGCTTGCTCTGCCCGCGCGCGCGGAGCCCGCGGGAAAGGTGCTGACCGCGGACGGCGACGTGCTCGTGCTCCGCGGCAGCCAGATCCTGCGGCTCTCGCGCGGCGCGGCTGTCGAGTCGGGCGATCAAATCCATACCGGCACCGACGGCAAAGTCCTCATCGTCTTCACGGACTCGGGCCTGGTCTGGATACGCGCCAATTCGGATTTCGTCGTCGACGAGTACTCGTACGCGCAGGGCGGCCGCGAGGCGGCCTTCTTCAGCCTGCTCAAGGGCGGCGCGCGGTCCGTCACCGGCTTGATCGGCCGCCGCATGCGCAGCAATTTCAGGCTCCGTGTGCCGGTCGCGACGATCGGAATCCGCGGCACGGATTTCAGCGTCGTCATGTGCCAGCGCGACTGCAGGGATTCCGACGGCAGCGCCGCAGCCAAAGGACTTTACGGCGAGGTCATCGAAGGCAGGATCGCGGTGACGCCCTTCGAAGACCGGCTGCTCGAGCGCGAATTCGGCGCGGGCGAATTCTTCCACCTCGCGGACGAGCGCTCGAGCCCCACGCCCCTGTTCCTGCCGCCCCCGTTCTTGCGCAGCGCGCAGGACGAGCAAGCGCGTTTTGCGGAGCGGACGGGAATCGTGATCGCGCCCCTGCCGCCGATCCCGGGCGGGCCGGGTACCGGGACGGGCGGCGGCTTGAGCGGCGGCCTTCCCGGAATCGGCGGCGTGACCGGGGTCTTGACCGGCGGTTTGACCGGCATCGGCGACTTGACCGGGACTTTGACCGGCGGTTTGACCAGGAGCGTCCGCTACGTTCTCGGAGGAAGCCTGACGGGCGACCTGACCGGAAAGCTGACCGGCACGCTCGAC
>VBCJ01000155.1 GCA_005884335.1 Betaproteobacteria bacterium
CTACAAGGGGGTAGGTCCCAGGGTATTTCGCGGGCAGATTTAGGAAATCAACCAATGTTGCAGGACCTTCACGTAGCGGATCATGTAACCTAGTGACGCTCCGCTGACGAGAGCGCGATAGCCGCGCAGGAAGTCGCCTTTTCGGGGCACGAGGACGCGATGGAAAGAATGACAGCGAGCCAGGAAAGACCGGGGCAGGCGCAACGCGGCAAGACCCTCTTCCCATTCTTAGTGCTGGGGATCGGGGTCGCGCTGTCCCTGCTGCTGCACTTCGTTATCCGAGACAACGTCAAGGGCGAGGCGCAGTTGCGCTTCGAGCGCCAGGCGAGCGATGCGCAGCACGTGATTGAGGCGCGCATCAAGTCCTATGCTGACGTTCTTCACGGACTCGGGGCCCTGTTCAACACCTCCAATTCGATCCCTCGCGCAGAATTCCGCCGCTACGTCGCGGCCCTCGACTTGCCGAACCGCTATCCGGGATTCCAAGGCCTCAACTACGCCGAATACGTTCCGCACGAAGCCAAGGCCAGATTCGAGGCTCGAGTAAGGCGCGACACCAGCCTTGACCCGCGGGGATACCCCAACTTTACTATCAAGCCCGCCGGAGATCGGCCCGAATATTTTGTCCTGAACTACCTCGAGCCGCTGGCGGGCAACGAATTAGCCTTCGGCTTGGACATCTCCAGCAACCCTTCCGGAGCTGCAGCCCTCGCAGCCGCCCGCGACGGCGGAAAACTGACTTCCTCTGGGCGTTTGCTCGATGCAGGCCGCAGTCGCTCAGTATTCCTTGCCATGCGGCTGCCTACGTATCAATCCGGCATGCCGGTCGAGACCGTGGAGGAGCGGCGCGCCGCTTACACCGGTTCCGTCGGCGCCGGGTTTCGTGTGCGGGAGTTGATCCAGGGCGCACTGGATACATCCAAGCTGCAATCCCTGCAGTTCAGGCTATACGACGCCGGACCTATAAAAGACAAAACGCCTTCGGCTGCCATTCGCGAGGATCGGCTGCTTTTCGACAGCGACGACCTGCTCGACGCCTCGTTGAAAGCCTCCAAGGCCGGGGATCCGGACGCGTTGTTCACTACCAACCTGCCGATGGAAGTAGGCGGGCGGATCTGGGAAGTGCGCTTCAACGCGAAAAAGGAAGCGATCATCGATCGCACCGACGCCCTCCTGCCATGGTTGACGCTCGCCGCTGGCCTGGTGTCCAGCTTGCTGCTCTTCTTCGCTCTTCACTCGCTCACATCCTCTCGGCGCCGCGCACTAGAAATGGCCCAAGTGATCACCAAGGACCTGCGTGAGAGCGAGGCGAGCCTCGGCCGAGCGCAGCGCATAGCACAACTCGGAAATTGGTCGCTCGATTCCGAGACCGGCGAGATGACTTGGTCGGCCGAGATGAATCGCACTTTCGGTAACGCGGCGACTTCGACCGCGCAGCGATACGAAGACTTCCTGCGCAATATTCACCCCAAAGACCGGCGTGTACTTGAGCAAGCCCTTCAGCAGGCCGTCACCACGGGTCAGGACAGCGACATGGAGCACCGCATCGTCACAAGAGACGGTATGACGCGCTGGGTGCACACGATAGTCCACAGGTCGCAAGAAGCCTCAAAGGTAGTTCTCAATGGCACGATCAGGGACATCACCGAGCGCAAGCTCGCGGTACTGCGCCTGACGGTCGAGCACGGGGTGACGCAACTCGTTGCGGGAGCCACCGATCCCAATGAAATCATGCCCGGAATCATCGAAGCCATAGGCACCGGGCTCAGCTTCGAATGCGGCTCGCACTGGAGTCTCGACAAGGACGGGGCGCTTCTCCAATGCACCGCGAGCTGGGGGGAAAACGCACCCGCGATTGCGGAGTTCCTCGCCCTCACGAAGAAAATGTCCGTACCTAGCGGCGTCGATCTGCCCGGCCGCGCGTGGGCGGGACATGAACCGCTCGTACTCACCGACGTAGGTTCCGAGCAAGGTTTCAGCCGGACCACGGCGGCTTTGCAAGCCGGGCTGCACGGCGCGCTCGCGCTTCCCATCGTCGCTGCGGGCAGAAATTTCGGGGTTATCGAGCTGTTCAGCGCGGGAACCATTCAGCCGGACGACGCTCTCATGCAGCTGCTGAAATCCCTGAGCGCACAGATCGGCCAGTCGTTCCAGCGCAGGCTAGCCGAGGATCAGCTGCGTTTCATCGCCACCCACGACTCGCTGACCGATCTGCCCAACCGCTCCCTGTTCAACGAGCGGCTGCGCCACGCGCTGCATCAGGGGACTCGCTACACCCGCGGCATTGCCGTGATGTTCATCGACATGGACCGCTTCAAGGTCGTCAACGACTCTCTTGGGCACAGCGCTGGAGACCGCCTGCTTCAGGACAGCGCCAAGCGGCTCGCCGAATGCCTGCGCGAGAGCGACACGGTCGCTCGCCTCGGGGGAGACGAGTTCGTCGTCATGATCGAAAACTTCACGGCGCCGAAAGACGCGATCGCAGTCGCCCAAAAGGCCCTCGCCAGCCTGGCAAAGCCGTTCTTCGTGGACGGGCAGGAGTTCCTGATGTCCGCAAGCATCGGTATCAGCACCTTCCCCGACGACGGGAAGGATGCAGAGACGCTGCTCAAGAACGCCGACATCGCGATGTACCGCGCCAAGGACCAGGGACGAAACAACTACCAGTTCTACTCGGCGCAGATGAACAAGCACACCTTCGAGCGGCTGGCGATGGAATCGAGCTTGCGCCGAGCGGTGGAGCGCAGCGAGTTCCAACTGCACTACCAGCCCAAGCTCGATTTGCGCACCGGCGCAATCGCGGGCGTGGAAGCGCTGGTGCGCTGGCAGCACCCCGACTGGGGCATGGTATCGCCGGCCCAGTTCATCCCGCTTGCCGAGGAAACCGGTCTCATAGTGCAAATCGGAGAATGGGTCCTGAGGGCCGCCTGCGAGCAAAACAAACGGTGGCGCGACCAGGGCATTCCGCCGCTGCGGGTCGCGGTGAACCTCTCCGCGCGTCAGTTCGCGCAGAAGACCCTGCTGAGCGACATCGCCAAGACCATCGCCCAAAGCGGCCTGACGCCGGATTGCATCGAGTTGGAAATCACCGAAAGCCTGGTGATGACGAACCCCGAGCACGCGACGGAGACGCTGCACAAGCTGAAAACAATGGGGATCAGCCTCTCGATCGACGACTTCGGCACCGGCTATTCCTCGCTCGCCTATCTGAAGCGGTTCCCGATCGATTGCATCAAGATCGACCGCTCGTTCATCAAGGACATTCCGACTGAAGCCGACGACATGGCGATCACCAGGGGCGTGATCGCACTCGGGCACAGCCTGCGGCTGAAAGTGGTTGCTGAAGGCGTCGAGACGGTGGAACAGCAGGATTTCCTGCGCAGTAACGACTGCGACGAGATGCAGGGATACCTGTTCAGCAAGCCGCTCCCCGCAGAGGAGGTAACAGCATTACTGAAAGGCCATTCTCCGAAACAGAATTTGACCGTCGTAGACCCGCGGAAGAGAGCCTGAGCCTGACCTAATGCCACAGCCGACTCCGTTCCGAGGCGCCAGGACCCGGGCCCGGAAAGGCAGCGGCTTCCGGTGTCCGCATCCACCGCAATCTACGTCAGGCCCGCATTGATGGCGGCCGAGCGCTAGCCGTTTCCGCAAACGCAGTGGTAGCAAATAGAGAAGGCCGGGCAATCCGGCCTTTTCGTTTGTGCAACCAGGCTTTAGAACCCTTTCTGCTCGGCTTGCTCCGTTCCCCAGGCTGATCAGGTGCAACCGGGTAGGACCATGTCGGGTAAACCTTACAGGGATTGCCTTAGGGGTTTCTAGGGGTTTTCGAGCGTGAGCTTAGGGAATCGCCCAATTCCGAGGGGCCGCAGCCCGGCCCATGATCAGAGCGCCTGTTGAGGTCACCACGAGATCCAAAGAGCATGAGAACCCCTCTCCCAAATCGAATTGAAACGTTGTTCAGCCGCGGGAAAGATTCGAGCCGGTCTCGCGCCATCGCCGATTCGGTCCCGTTTTATTCATTCAGTGCTACGGAGGAAAGAAAAGTGAACACACAATTGGCCGCAAGATCCACAGAGCAAGTCATTGCCGCGATCCAGGCGCTCGATCTGGATCCCATCAAGTTCAAGCTGATGGATCCCGAGGAAGGGCAAGGCTGGTCGCGCGAGTACGTGAATCAGATGGCAATCGAATACAAGCGGTTTCTGACGCTGTCCGTAAAATATTCGGAAGAGACGATCGCGCCGAGCAAGGACGTCGACAAGTTCTGGCACGGCCACATCCTCGACACCATGAAGTACGCGGAAGACTGCCAGAACGTGTTCGGGTATTTTCTGCACCACTTTCCCTACTTCGGGATGCGCGGGGAGGAAGATGCGGCAAATCTTGC
>VBCJ01000156.1 GCA_005884335.1 Betaproteobacteria bacterium
AGAGGACCTGTCGGACAAGTAAGTAAGTGCGCGCGGCGGGCCGCGCTTCCTCTCCTCCACATCGCCGAGCGATGACACGCTCGGCGCCTGGGCTCCCGCTGTCTTTTGTCCAGACCCGGCCGGCGCGTACGCGCCGGGCCTTTCCGGAAATGTCCCTGCGCCCGTTCTTCGCGGGGATATGACACAATCATGGCCACAATTCGAATCGCCCCAGTGCAGACAGGGAGAGCGCGTGCCGGACCCTGCCGTTCAGACGGACCTGAGCCTTCAGGTCGGCAAGTACGACGTTCAAAAGGCGATCGGCAAGGGCGCGACGGGAACGGTGTACCTCGACAGGGATACCTTCACCGGGCGTGAAGTTGCGCTCAAGACGATCGAGCCCGCGGTATTTCGAGATCCGGAATTCGGCACGGTGTACCGCTCACAGTTCCAGAACGAGGCTCCTCTCGCCGGACAACTCCGGCATCCCCACATCGTGGCGATCCTCGACGCGGTGGTGCAGAAGGACTCGGGCCACATCGCGATGGAATACGTGGAAGGCGGCGATCTCTCCAGGCACGTCGCGCGGGACAAGCTGCTCCCGGTCGCCGACGTGCTGCAGATTGCGTTCAAGTGCTGCGGCGCCCTCGAATACGCCGCCAGGGAAGGAATCGTCCATAGCGACATCAAGCCGGCGAACCTCATGATCGCCGAGGGCACCGAGGTAAAGATCTCGGATTTCGGCGCGGCTTACCTGCGCAGGAGCCAGGTCGTTCAGACCGCGGCGATGGGTTCGCCTTACTACATGTCGCCCGAGCAGATCGCGGGCAAGGAGCTCAACTTCCACAGCGATATGTACTCGCTCGGCGTGTCGCTCTATGAACTCCTCACCGGCAACAAGCCTTTCACGGGGGAGACCATCGAGATTCTGGTGCAGAAAATCCAGAAACAGGATCCGATTCCGCCGAGCAGCGCTCGGTCCGGATTGCCGAAGTCTGTGGACTCCGTCGTCCTGCGCGCGATGGCAAAGAAGCCGGAGCACCGCTACCCGAGCTGGGCCGAGTTCGCGGCGGAGCTCTCGAGAGTCGTCCAGCAGACTCTTCCCACCGGCGTCGTTCCCGACAGCGAGAAATACGTCGCCCTGAGGAAAGTCGAGATGCTCGCGGCCCTCTCGGACACGGAATTCTGGGAGCTTGCGCGGGCCGGCGATTGGGCGCGCGTCGGACCCAATCAGACGATCGTGAACGAGAACGCAAAAGGAAAGAGCTTCTATTTCATCGGCAAGGGGCAGGCCAAGGTGACCCGTCAGGGGCGTCTGCTCAACATCATCAACGAGGGCGAGTGCTTCGGCGAGATGGCCTACATCCGCGGCGGCGAGGTGCCGCGGAACGCGACGGTGGATTCGGTGACGGAGCTTTTGCTCGCAAAATTCAGACCCGACGCGTTCAGCAAGATGAGCGTAGGTGCGCAGCTCTATCTCACCCGCGCGCTGGCGCGCAACCTCGCTGACCGGCTGGAGCTCGCTAATACCCGTATCGGGCGGTGATTTCCGCGAAGGCATGAAAATCGATTGGGACGTGCCGGTCGAGATGGACGACGGCCTGCTGCTCCGCGCCGACGTGTTCCGCCCCGCGGCGGAAGGTCGCTATCCGGTGATTGTTTCCTATGGGCCGTACGGCAAGGGGCTCGCGTTCCAGGAAGGCTACAAGACCGCGTGGGAAATCATGGCGCGCGACTATCCCGACGCGGTCGCAGGCAGCAGCAACCGGTACGCCAACTGGGAAGTGGTCGATCCGGAAAAGTGGGTGCCCGACGGCTACGCCTGCGTGCGCGTCGATTCGCGCGGCGCGGGGCGCTCGCCGGGCTATCTGTGCCACAACAATCCGCGCGAGACCCGCGACATCCACCTGTGCATCGAGTGGGCGGCGGCGCAAGCCTGGTCGAGCGGAAAAGTCGGCATGAACGGAATTTCCTACTACGCAAGCAACCAGTGGCGCGCGGCCGCGTCGCAGCCGCCGCATCTCGCAGCGATCTGCGTGTGGGAAGGCTGGTGCGACAGTTACCGCGACGGCAACCGGCACGGCGGCATCATCTGCAGCTTCCGCAAGAATTGGCAGGAAATGCAGGTGAAGACGGTACAGCACGGCCAGGGCGAGCGCGGAGCGAGGAGCCGCCTCACCGGCGACACCGTTTGCGGCCCCGAGACGCTCCCGCCCGAGGAGCTCGAGAAGAACCGCGAAAACATGTGGCAGGAGCTGCTCTCGCGGCCCCTCGACGGTGCCTACTATCGCGAGCGCACCGCCGATCTCTCCAAAGTCGTGGTTCCGCTGCTCTCGGCCGCGAACTGGGGCGGGCAGGGACTGCACACGCGCGGCAACTTCGAGGGCTTTACGGGTGCAGCGTCCCGGCAGAAGTGGCTGGAAGTGCACGGAGGCTCGCACTGGGCGCCGTTCTACACCGACTACGGAGTCAAGTTGCAGAAACGCTTCTTCGATCACTTCCTGAAAGGCTTAGCCAACGGCTGGGACAGGCAGCCGCGCGTGCAGCTGCAGGTCAGGCATCCCGGCGAAAAATTCGTCCTGCGCTACGAGAACGAATGGCCGCTCGCGCGCACGAAGTGGACGCATTTCCACCTCGATCCGAAGAAAATGAGTTTGTCTACTGCGCCGTTTTCCGGCGAACAGTCTATCGCCTACGACGCGATGGGCGAAGGTGTGACCTTCTCGACCCCGCCGCTCGAGCGCGAAACCGAGATCACCGGGCCATCGGCGCTCAGGCTCTTCGTTTCCTCCTCGACCGCGGACGCCGACCTCTTCGCCGTTCTGCGCGTGTTCGACCCGAAAGGAAAGGAAGTCTCGTTCTACGGGGCGCTCGACCCGCGCACGCCGATCGGGCAGGGCTGGCTGCGCGCATCGCAAAGGAAGCTCGATCCGAAACGCTCGCTGCCTTACCGCCCCTTCCACGCGCACGACGAGAAGCAGCCTCTGTCGCCGGGCGAGGTGGTCGAGCTCGACATCGAGATCTGGCCGACCTCGATCGTCGTGCCGGCCGGATTTCGCGTCGCGCTCACGATCCGCGGAAAAGACTACGAGCACAATGGGGAAGCAGCGTCCCTCTCCAATATGAAAAATCCCATGCGCGGCTGCGGGCCCTTCATCCACGATGACCAGGCCGACCGGCCGCTCGCGATCTTCGGCGGAAAAGTCACGCTGCACTTTGGGCCGGGACGGCGCTCGAGCGTCTTGCTGCCCGTGATTCCCCCGAAGTAGTCGCATGCGCGCCGAGCTCGTCTCCATCCCCACGGATACGATTCCGCTCGACGGCCTGTACTACGAGCCCGAGGGCGGGGCGGCGGGCGCGGCGCTGCTGTTTCACGGCAACACCATGAATTTCTATGTCGGCGCGCTGCGCTTCCTGCCTCCGGTGCTGGTCGAGCTCGGCCTCGCGTGCCTCGCGTTCAATCGCCGCGGGCACGACATCCTCAGCACGCGCAACAGCCGAACGCCGGAGGGCGGTGCGTTCCAGCTTGCGCGCGAGGGAATCGAAGACGACCACAGTGCCGCGAGCTGGATGGCCGAGCGCGGATTCCCGCAGCCGGCGATCATCGGCCACAGCAACGGCGGCATGCTCGCCGTGCGCCACGTCGCCGATCACCCCCAGACGCCGGCGCTGGTGCTGCTCTCGGCGCATCTGGGTGGCAAGAACATTATGGAGCGTACCAGCCGCGCCGGCCTCATGGCGCAGAACCGTGTCGAGGAATTCGCCGCGCGTGCTAGGGAGCTCGTCGCGTCGGGGCACGGGCGCGAGCTGATGCTGATGCCGGGCTGGTGGTACGCGATCAGCGCCGAAAGCTTCCTCGACCGCCTGACCGAGACGCCGGACACGCTCGAACTCGCGCCCAGGGTGAAGTGTCCCACGCTCTACATCCGGGGAGACCGGGAGCCGCGCGCGAGTTACCCCGCCGAAGATTTCAAGTCCCGTGCGGGAGGTCCGTGCACCGTGGAGGTCGTCCGGGGCTGCGACCACTTCTACAACGGGTGCGAGGAAGCGATCCAGGCGATCGTCTCGTCGTGGCTCGCGAAAGCACTGCATTTGGGCGCCACGCGGTAGCAGCAGCGGTCGTCTCCGCGAAGCCTGTCTCCGGGCAAATAAATCGGGAGCGGGGAACCGACGCTCAGCGCCGGCTATCGACCCAAAGCTATCGGAGGTCGCGACCTACTGCGGAATATGAAAATCTAGTCCGCCACGACCCTTTGCGGCGACGGCAGCCCG
>VBCJ01000157.1 GCA_005884335.1 Betaproteobacteria bacterium
CGCGCAAGACCTCGACATGTCCCACTCGCACTTCGAAGCTGTAGATCACGTGACTTTCCTCGCCCATCAGCCTCTCGGCTTCGACGGTGAGGTCGCCTTCGAGATCATCGAGCCGGGTTCTGCTGCAACGTACCTCCCTCAAGCTCGCCAGGTACCCCAGTCGCGGCCGGTTCCCGACGCTGCCGGCCAATACTCCGTGTATCGCCATGGCCTGGGCGGCATATTCGATGCCGCACACAGCCGGAAGTTTTTCGTCCACTCGCAGGGGATTGTGTCGATCCCGGTGGGTGCGGCTCAAACACCGGATGCGGCTCGCATCCCAGGAGATCACGCCGTCGAGCAGGCACATCGATCCCGCGTGGGGAATCATCGTGGCGATGGCCTCCCGGGAAATCAACACCGGCTCACGGTAACCCGCAGGCGCGCTTCGGTCAGGAAATCGAGCACGACGTCGCCCTGCGTCTTTCGCGCAATTGCTTCGAGCAGAGGAAGCGCTCTCGCGGCCGGTGCGCCGAGCCTTAATTTCTCGAGCCCGGAATCGGACATGCCGGTGGGTTTTTCATCGCCCGGCAGAACCGCCAATTCGAGCGTCGCGGAGGCTCGGCGGGTGGCGTGCGGCGCCAGGACCAGCGCCGCGCCGAAACTCGCAAGGAGGGGACGCGCCGAATGAAGCGGCTCCGGATAGGGCTGGTCGTAGGCGATCAGGGCGACCGCCTTCCCCCACGATGCAACCTGCGTCGCCGCCTCGACGAGGCCCGCCGTGAAACTCGTGTCGTAGGCACAGAGGCTTGTCGAGGCTTCCCGCGACCGCGTTGCGATGCCCCAGTAACCCGCGGCGGCGTTATGCACGGAGTTGTGAAACCGCGTCGGCGACACCTCCCGTTCGGCCGAGGCCAGCGCTTCGCACATGTGATGCAGCGTTTCGCCCTCGCCGGAGGAGGACGTGAACACGGTCGCCGTGGCCGCAGCATCGCGGCCCGCGCTCTCAAACGCTTCCTGCCCGACGGCGAGCGCAAGCTTGACCGGAACGGGGGTGCGGCGCCGCTCGGCAGGAGGCAACAGATCGCTTGCGCCGATGACGGTGGAAGCCGAGCAAAAAGGCTCCTCGCCCGTGAGGACGCGGCGAGCCGCCTCCCAGCCCCGCAGACCCGGACCGAGCAAGCCCACGCCTTCGACAAAGACCCGCATCACTGGGCGACTCCCAGGACCAGACTGCAGTTGCTCCCGCCGAACCCGAACGAGTTGGTCAGGACGCGGGTGACTTTCGCCTGCCTGTTTTCAAGCAGGTAGTTGCTCTTCATCGCGGGGTCGACGCTTCGCGTATTCGCGCTGCCCGGCATCAAACCGCACTCGATCGCGAGAATGGAAACGATCGCTTCGGTGATTCCGGCAGTGCCGAGCAGGTGCCCGGTCGCCCCCTTGGTCGAACTGCACGGGGTTTCGGGCCCGAAGATCTCGAACACGGCCTTGTCTTCGCTGGCGTCGTTGGTCTTCGTGGCCGTGCCGTGCAGGTTGATATAGTCGATGTCGCGGGGCTGGAGCCCCGCACTGTCCAGAGCCTGCTCCATGGCCATCCTTGCACCCAGGCCCTCGGGATGGGGAGTCGACATATGGTAGGCGTCGGAGCTCTCGCCCACGCCGAGAAGCAGGATCGCCCCGGATCGCGCGCGATCCGCTTTCTCGATCAGCGCGAAGCCCGCCCCTTCGCCGATCGAGATGCCGTCCCGATCCGCGTCAAAAGGCCGGCAAGGTCCGGGCGAGGTCAAGCCGAGCGAATGAAATCCGTAGAGCGTCATGAGACACAGGCTGTCGGCACCCCCGACCACGGCAGCGTCGCAGATTCCCGCGGCGATCATGCGCGCGGCGTTGCCGAAGGCCTTCGCCGTCGACGAACAAGCGGATGAGATCACAAACCCCGGCCCGGTCAATCCGAGATAGCGCCGCACGAATTCTCCGAGCGAGTAGGCGTTTTGCGTCTCGGCGTAACGGTAGTCGGCGGGCAAGGCGCCGGTCTCCGGGTCCCGGCGGCGATACGCGAGTTCGGTCGCGTGCAGTCCCGAGGTGCTGGTACCGAGATAGAAGCCGATTCGCCCGGCACCGTACCGGTCGCGTGCCGCAGCGACTTGCCCGGCGAAGCCATCCTGCTCGAGGCAGAACTGCGCCAGGCGGTTGTTGCGGCAATCGTAATCGAGGAGGTCGGGTCTCACGCGAAGATCGTCCAACGCCGGCACCGTTCCGACGTAGGTGTCGATGCGGGCCGTCTCGAAATCGCAGGGCGTGAGTCCGGAGCGCTTCTCGCACAAGGCGCGACGCATCGCTTCGACTCCCGTGCCGAGGCTGTTCACGGCGGAGACTTGGCTGATGAGGAGAGGCTGCACTCGTCGCCCCACGGATTTCTATTCGCCGGCCTCGCTCGCGAAGGCTGAAACGAGGGAAACCGCCTTGAGGCCCCGCGTAGACAACTGTTCGAGCAATGCGGGTAGCACGGCAAGCACAACCGGAGCGCTGTCGTGCATCAGCAGCACGTCACCGGCAGCAAGCCCCCGGGTCAGGCGCCGCAGAATGCGTCGCGGATCGGCGCTCACCGCGTCGAAGCCGCGTCGCGTCCAGGACACGTAACGCAATCCGCGAGGGGCCAGCACCGGGTCGAGGAACGGGCTGCGGAATCCGGCCGGTGCGCGAAAGAAAACCGGCGGGCGGCCCGTGATCGAGGCAACCGTGGCCTGCGCGGCGTCCACCTCGCGCCTCAATCGGGAAATTCCGAAAAACGCAAACGCGCGGTGATGATGGTAGCTGTGGTTCTCGACGCTGTGACCGCGACGCGCGATCTCCTTCACGAGCTCGGGCTGAGCGGCTGCGTTTTCGCCGATGCAGAAGAAGCTTGCCTTGGCCTGGTAGCGGTCGAGCAGTTCCAGCACCCGAGGCGTCACTTCCGGATCGGGACCGTCGTCGAAGGTGAGCGAAATTTCTCGGCGACGCGCCGCGGAGGCGGGCAGGCGCACCAGATTCGGCCCCAACAGGCGTCCGCGCGGCCAAAGCGCGGCGCAAAACAGCGCCACATGATTCGCCGCCACCACGCCCAGCACCCATGGCCATGCCGGCGGGTGTGCGGCAAGCCAGACGGCAGCTGCAGCGTGAAGAAACACCGAGACATGAATCGCTGGCGCCGGACGCCAGCGCCGGCCGTTTTCGCTGCTGATTGCGGTGGTCGTATTCAGGATTATCCCCCCACGCTGTCCAGCTCACAAACGACCTCCCCCGCAAGCACGGCGGTTGTCCCTACCTTGCAGCTGAAGCTTATTCTTTTTTCGCCGCGCCGGGAAAAGTCGATCGATACGCGCTCGCCCGGACGCACCGGACGAATAAACTTGGCCGATCGGATCTGATACGGGCAGAGGTTTTTCCCCAGACTCGTTTCGATCGCGCGCAGCGCCTCGCTCAAAAGCAGCGCCCCTGGAATGATCGGGTTGTCGGGAAAGTGCCCTCTTGCGGCAGCGTGGTCCGCGGCGAAACCTACTCCGAGCGTCGCCAACACTACCCCGCTTTGGCCGCGAGCCGGGCCACCAGATCGTCGAGCGCCATTCGCGGCAGCTTGCCGGTTTCGTTGCGAGGCAGAGATTCGACGAAACAAAGCGGTCGAGGAAGGAAGGCCGCGTCGATGCGCTGGCGCAGGGCGTTCATGATGGTTTCGCTCGCGAGCCCGGGGGCGACGACGAAAGCCGTCAATCGAGCCACCGTCCCATCGTTCTCCTCGGGCATGACAAACGTCCCGTCTCGAACGCCTTCGATGGAATTCAGTTGAAAGTTGAGATGCGCCAGCGAAGTCCGCTTTCCGGCGATGTTTATGAGATCCGCGGTCCGCCCATGCAGAAGGAATGCGTCTCGACCGCACAATTCGATGACATCGCCGAGCAACACCTCCTTCTCGATGTGCCCGCCTTTCGCCCATGTCCCCTTCTCGTTCTCGAAAAGAGCCACCCCGGGCAGAGGCCTCCAGTGGTGGGACTCCACCGGGCGCCGCGTCGCGACCTGCCCGGCTTCAGTGCAGCCGTAGATCTCGTAAAGGGGTGCTCCGAAGCGCGCTTCCGCCTCGGCCGCAAGCTGAGGGGAAAGCGGAGCCGTGGCGCAAAGAAGGAAATCCGCTTTGGGCGGGTCGTTTGCCTCGGCAAGCAGCAATCGCAGGTGAACAGGTGTGGTTACCAGACCGCGCGGTCTAGGCAGCGCTTCGAGCTCGGCGCAGATATCCGCTGAAAAAAAGGGCCGTCCGCAATGCATTTTGAGGCCGCCCTGCATCACCATCAGAACGGTGGACTCCAGGCCGTACATGTGCTGATGGGGTACCGTCCCAAGCACGCTCATGTTCCGATACGCGCCCAGACAAAGCCGCTCAAACCCCGCCAGTCCGCTTTTCGCCAGTGCGCCCCATGATTTTGGGTGAGGCTTTGGCCGCCCGGTCGAGCCTGAGGTGAAACCGATGGTTGCGACCTGTTGTTCCGGAATGTCCAAAGAGGAAGCGGCGGGCACGGCTTCGCCTGTCGGCTGCGGATAGAGGAAGGTCTGGAGCGGCGAGGTCTGGGCGGTTCCATCGCCCAGACAGTACACGCCGGGATAATCGAGACTCAAGCGGTTCAGAAAATCGTCGGTGCTATTCGGCGGCAACAAGCTGACTTGCCGGCGCAGCAGCGCTGCAACCAGGCCAGCGGCAAACCGACAGCGGTCCGAGCACAGATTCACCACGTATTGCCGATCCGGAATCAGACCGGCCAGCCGGTGGGCTTCGGCGAGGAACTCTTCGACGCGGATGAGCGAATTGAAGATCTTGCGATTGTGCTCGTCGTCGGACCGTAGCTTGACACCGTAGGCCTTGGAGACCGCCAGGGCGACTTCCAGGATATCGATCGAATCCAGCCCCATGCCTTCCCCGTACAACGGGGCGGTCGGGTCGATTTCCGCGGCCTGCGTCTCCAGATTGAGCGAGGAGACGATCAACTGGGCAAGCTTGAGCTCTTCGGCGGTGAGTGCGTTGTTCGACAGAGTCTCTTTCATCACGAGCTCGTTCATATTTCCCCGTTTCCTCCCATCAAGCGATCGTCATTATAGCTCTTGGACTCGGGAGGTCGGGCGGGCGGCCTTTCGGTCATGTCGAGCTTGAAAACCCGCCGTCGATCACGATCACCTCGCCGGTAACGAAGCGGTTCGACTGGACGAGCGACATCATGGTTTCGGCCACGTCCTCCGCGGTGACACAGCGCTTCAACGGGGTGAGCTTGGCGCGGCGCCCCATGAGGTCTTCGTATTTGTCCTTCAACATCCGCTGCATCCAATCACCCTCCATCCATCCCGGCGCGACGGCGTTCACGCGGATTTCCGGACCGAGATTGTAAGCGAGCGTCTTGGTCAGGTTGACTACCGCCGCCTTGCTCGCCGCATAAGGCAGCGGTTGGGGCCCCGGCCGCAGGCCGACGATGCTCGCCGTGTTGACGATACAGCCTTTCGATGCCCGCAACATCGGCAGCGCGGCTCGCGTGACCAGGAACAGGCCTCTGACGTTGACCGCAAACACGCGGTCCCATTCCTCCACGGTCAACGCATCGAAATCCTTGGAATTGACCTCGGTGGTGGTCCCCGCGTTGTTGATGAGCACATCGAGCCGCCTGAATTCTTCCTGCACCGCCTTGAGCATCGCGCGGACACCCGCGTCGTCGGAAACGTCGCAACGCACAAGCAGCGTGCGCGCGCCGCATTTTTCGGCCTCCTCGGAGACGGCCTTGGCGGCGGCCTCGCTGCGGCTGTAGTTGATCGCCACGTCGTATCCGGCGCGCGCGAGCGCCAACGCCGCCGCCCGGCCGATGCCGCTCGCCGCGCCGGTCACCAGAGCGGCGGGTTTTTGCGTGGTCACGGGAGAGGGATCATGATCGAAAAATTGACTAAAGGCCGAGAATGCGCTCGGCGTTGGCGTGGAAGATCTTTTCCATCACGGCGTCCGGGTAGCCGAGCTCCCGCCACTCCGTGAGGATGCGCGCGTAAGGCAGGCTGGGATAGTCGCTGCCGAATATGATCTTGTCCTGAAGGCGCGCGCGCATGTCGACTTTGAGCGAGGCGGGAAAATATTTCGGCGCCCAGCCCGACATCTCCCAGTACACGTTTCCCTTGTGCAGCGCGACCGCCGTGGTTTCGTCGACCCAGGGCCAGCCGGGATGGGCCATGACGATCCTCAGGTTCGGAAAATCGGCTGCCAGGTCGTCGATCGCCGAAGGGTGCGCGTGCCGGATCCTCGCGCCCATGCCGCCGGGAAGGCCGGCGCCCATGCCGGTGGTTCCCGCGTTATTGATGAGCACGTCGAGGCGGCTGAATTGGTCCCCGACAGTCTTCAGCATCGCCCGCACGCCAGCCTCGTCGGCAACGTCGCAGCGGCAAAGCAGGGTGCGCACCCCGCTGCGGCCTGCGTCCTCCGCGACCGCCTTGGCTTCCTTCTCGCTGCGGCTGTAGTTGATCGCGACGTCGTAGCCGGCGCGTGCGAGGGCGAGCACCGCCGCGCGGCCGATGCCGCTCGCCGCTCCCGTCACAAGCGCTGCGCGTTTTGTAGTGGGCATGCGTGGTTCCTACAACCCGAGAATGCGCTCGGCGTTGGCGTGGAAGATCTTTTCCATCACGGCGTCCGGGTAGCCGAGCTCCCGCCACTCCGTGAGGATGCGCGCGTAAGGCAGGCTGGGATAGTCACTGCCGAACATGATCTTGTCCTGAAGGCGTGCGCGCATGTCGACTTTGAGCGACGCGGGAAAATATTTCGGCGCCCAGCCCGACATCTCCCAGTACACGTTTCCCTTGTGCAGAGCGACCGCCGTGGTTTCCTCGACCCAGGGCCAGCCGGGATGGGCCATGACGATCCTGAGGTTCGGAAAATCGGCCGCCAGGTCGTCGATCGCGGAAGGGTGCGCGTGCCGGATCCTCGCGCCCATGCCGCCGGGAAGGCCGGCGCCCATGCCGGTGGTTCCGACGTCGATCATCACCGCGGCTTTCAGCTCGTCGATCACCTCGAACAGCGGATAGTGGCGGCGATCGTTGACCGCGAAGTGCTGCATGATCGGATGGAAGTGAAACCCGATCAGGCCGAGTTCGCGCACCGCTTTTTTCGCCTGGGCGATCGCCGCTTCGCCTTTCGCCGGTTCCAGCGCGCCCCAGGCCTGGATGATCCGCTTCGGATGGCGCTTCCACATGGCCTGCACGTATTCGTTGGTGACGGGCGGCGTCTTGATCGTCGTTTCCAGATCGAGCGCCACCAGCAGAGCCTCGACGCCGGCGTCGGTGAAGTCCTTCAACACCTCCTCCTCGGTCTTCGCCGTCCAGCCGCGGCTCCAGTATTTGGCGAGCGCATCGACATAGGGGCCTTGCGAGGCGATCCACTCCT
>VBCJ01000123.1 GCA_005884335.1 Betaproteobacteria bacterium
GCCCGAGACGCTGCGCGCCGCGCTCGTCGGCATAGAAAGGAAGAAACAACAGCAAATGCAGATTTCAGCCTGGGCTGAACAGCTCGAGCACGGCGCGTTTCCGGAAGAGTTCCGTCCGCTCCGGGAACAGCTCCTGTACAAGCCCGATCGCAACCGCGCGGAAACCAAAGCGCTCGAGGAGGCGTGCGCAAAGACCGGCATGTCACCGGCGAAGCTGGTGGAGCGCTGCGGCGCGCTGCCCTCAAGCTACGATTACCACCTCAATCGATTTCTCTACGAATATTTTCCAAAGGGGACTGATTTTCCTTTGAAGTTCGAGATAGCCGAGCCTCGGGCTTTGCCAGTCGCCGAAGTGGAGGCATTCAGCCTCGATGACGCGGCTACGACGGAAATCGACGATGCATTCTCGCTGGCCCTTCTTGAGACCGGCCGCCTCCGCGTCGGCATTCACATTGCTGCTCCGGCCCTGGGGTTCGCACCCGGATCGGCGCTCGACGCCGTGGCGCGCGAGCGGCTCTCGACCGTGTACATGCCGGGCCGCAAGATCACGATGCTGCCGCCGGAAGCGATCGAGCGCTTCTCCCTCACCGAAGGCGCCGAGCGCCTGGCGTGTTCCCTCTATTTCGATGTGCGCACCGACGATTTCGTGATCGAGTCTCATCACACCCGCGCCGAGCGGGTGCGTATTGCGGCGAACCTGCGCCATCAGGCGGTCGAAGAACTTGATGCGGCGTTTCTTTCCGCCACGTCGCGGGAGGACATCCCCTATTCGCGTGAGCTGAACACGCTCTGGAAGTTTGCGGGCGCGCTCGAGCGGGGGCGCGGCAAATCCTCTTCGGGGCCTGAACGCCCTGACTACGCCTTCCGCGTCGAGGGTCACGGGGAAAACGTGCGAATCAACATCGTCGAGCGTCGTCGCGGCACGCCGCTCGATAAGCTGGTCGCTGAGCTGATGATCGCGGTCAACAGCACCTGGGGGAAGCTGCTCGACGATCACGATGTCGCGGCGATCTACCGGGTGCAGTCGGCTGGCAAGGTCAGGATGACGACTTCGGCCATGGCGCACCTGGGCCTGGGAATCAGCCACTATGCCTGGACGAGTTCGCCTCTGCGCCGCTACGTGGATCTGGTAAACCAGTGGCAGCTCCTCGCGCTCCTCGACGGGAAGGCACCGCCATTTTCGCGGAATGCAGACATCATGCTCGCTGCGGTGCATGATTTCGAAACGACATATGCTTCCTACGACGAATTCCAGCGGCGCATGGAGCATTACTGGTGTCTAAGGTGGCTGCTGCAGGAGGCGATCGATGTTGCGGGGGCCGAGGTGGTGCGCGAAAATCTGGTCAAGTTCGACGGCTTACCGCTTTACGCCAGAGTGCCGTCGTTGCCCGAACTCGCTCCGGGTACGGGCGTCGAAATCGCAGTCACTGAAATCGACCTCATTGAAGCCGATCTCCGGTGTGTCTATCGTCGCTGCAAGGACATCTCGAGCAGCTCGGTGGGCAGCACACATGAGACAGAACTCGAAAAAGAGCCTAGACTTCCATGATTCTCAAAGCTTTTAGGGGTCAGAAAGTTGAGTGTTTCTAACGCCCTCGCGTGGCCGCAGCCGCTTGCCAGGCTGGATCCCGATTCGCGCGCGCTCGCGATGGCGCTGTCCATCTCGATCGTTCTCCACGCGATCGTGCTCTCGATCCATTTCAGGTTGCCCGACGCCCTGCGCAAGCTCGCCCCGTCACAGCTCGAAGTGGTGTTGGTGAATTCGAAAACCCGCTCGAAGCCGGCCCGCCCCGAGGTCCACGCGCAGTCCGACCTTGACGGGGGTGGCGATACCGATCTCGAACGCCGGGCGAAATCCCCGCTTCCGGTAACGCAGCCGACGGAGCGCGGCTCAGACTTGAAGGAGGCGACCCGCCGCGTGCAGGAGCTAGAGGCGCGACAAAGACAACTGCTCTCGCAAGCGCAGTCTCGGAAAGAGATCGCCTCGGCCGAGCCCGAACCGCAGGCCGAGATGAGGTCGCAGGTCTCCGGAGCGGATCTCGCCGAAAGCGCCCTGATCGTTGCTCGGATGGAAGCGCAAATCGCGCGTCAGATCGAGGAGTACAACAAGCGTCCGCGCAAGACCTTCGTGGGCGCGCGTGCCGCCGAGGTTCGCTACGCACTGTATGTCGAGGACTGGCGCCAGAAGATCGAGCGCATCGGGAACCTCAACTATCCGGAGAGTGCGCGCGGCAGAATCTACGGCAGCCTCAGGCTCACCGTGTCGATCAACTCGGACGGCACGCTGGTGGCGATGGATCTCGAGCGATCCTCCGGATACAAAATCCTCGATGCCGCCGCACAGCGCATCGTTCAACTGGCGGCGCCCTACGCCAGATTCCCCGCCGACATCCGCAAGGAAACCGACATCCTGGTGATCACCCGCACCTGGCATTTCGCGCGCGGTGATAAGGTATTCAGTGACTAGGAAGCGATGGACCGCTTCCGCAGCGCGAGCTGAGCGGCGCGGGTCGGGCTAGAGGAAGCGCCTACCCGATGAGGCTCCTCCTCTCATTGTGGAAAATGTTCTGCTACGCCGCCGGGACGGTGGTCACTGGCCTTGCCGTCTACGAGTTCTGGTTCTTGGCGCAGATCCTGTACTGGGTCGAGCACAATCCCGCCACGACGCGAGTCATGGATGCGCGCCTGGAGGCCTTGCAACAGAACAAGCCCAGGGCGGCGCTCGATCAGAAATGGGCGGACTACGAACGAATTTCGATCCACCTGAAGCGCGCCATCATCATTGCAGAGGACGCAAAGTTCGTCGATCACGAGGGCTTCGATTGGGAAGGCATCCAGCGGGCGATGGACAAGAACCAGCGCCGCGGGAAATTGGTCGCCGGGGGCTCGACCATCACCCAGCAGGTCGCAAAGAACCTGTTTCTTTCGGGCGAGCGCAGTCTGCTGCGCAAGGGCCAGGAGGCGATTCTTGCCGCGATGCTCGAGGCCTCCATGGACAAGCGCCGCATTTTCGAAATCTATCTGAACGTCGCGGAATGGGGCGAAAACGTCTTCGGAGCCGAAGCGGCGGCACGCCACTACTTCGGCGTGGAGGCAGCCAGCCTCGAACCGGAGCAGGCGGCGCGTCTGGCAGCGATGCTTCCGCGCCCGCGCTACTACGACCGCAACCGCGACTCAGCCTATTTGGCGAACTATAGCGAGAGCATATTGGCGCAGATGTCCGCCGCGCAGGTTCCGTAGTCCTCGCGACGACGACTGCTAGGGCTGTCCTGCCGCGCGCCGACCGCGAGGGACATCGATCCCCGCCAGCAAGACAAGGCCGGCAACGAAGAATCCGCCGGTCGCCAGCATGGCGAGACGATGATTGCCATTGGTGATCCAGGTCACCGAGCCGTAGGTAATCGGGCCCAGAATCGAGGACAGCTTTACTGCCAGCCCCCAGAGTCCGAAAAACTCGGCGCGCCTGTCAGCGGGGCTCAGGTATCCGACCAGCGCCCGACCGGCCGACTGCGAGGAACCCAAACACAGTCCTGCAAGATTGGCGGCCACCCAGAAAAGTCCGGACTCCGACGCGGACCAGGCTATCAAGGTCGTTGCGATCCACAGAAGAAGAGTAAGAGCAATGGTTCGCACATGTCCGAGTCGATCCTGGATGTTGCCGAAGGCGAACGCGCCGACAGCGGCAGTCACGTTGACCACCAAGATGAGGGCAATCGTATCCTGCGTCGTGAAACCGAGCGCCTGTTCGGCGTAAATCGCGGCGAGCGCGATGACCGTCTGGATTCCCGCTTGATAGAAGACGATGCATACCAGGAACCGCGCGAGGTCCCGATAGCGCGCGGCTTGGCGCACGGTCTGCGCGAGCCGTGCAAAGGCCGCCTGCGCCAGATTTTCGCCGGCAGCGACCGGCGCCGGGCGGGCACGCTCCCTGAGCACCAAGAAAGTCGGCAGGCTCGCTGCGGCGAAGGTTGCGGCGGTGATGAGCATCGTGACCGGCACGAACTGTTGCGGTTCCTGCCCGTGAGCCTGGGCCCAGATGACGTAGCCCAGGCAAAGACCGAGAGTCAAGAGACCGCCCAGATAGCCTAGACTCCAGCCCCACCCCGACACCCGCCCCAGCGATTCGCCGCGGGCGAGCTCGGGCAGGAACGCGGCGACGAGGTTTTCCCCGGAGCCGAAGCAGAAGTTGGAAAACACCAGCAGCGCCACCGCAAGCGCGAGCGTTCCGGGCCCGGTGAACGCGAGCAAGGCGGTCGCGACCACGCAACCGGCCGTGGTGAGAACGAGCAAGGGCTTTTTTGCGGCACGCAGGTCGGCGTAGGCTCCTATGACGGGTCCAGTCAGCAGGATCAAAGCGTACGAGGCCGACAACGCCGCAGTCCAAGCAAAAGTTGCCCAAGGTGCGTTGCCCGCGATCACCGCGACGAAATAGGCGTTGAATACGGCGGTGATCACGACCGTGGTGTAACCCGAGTTGGCAAAGTCGTACATCGCCCAGGCGAGAACCTCCCTGGGCCGCACGTCATCGGCAAAGCGATTTGGAGCCGTCACGTCAGCCAAAACATGCGTTGACCGAAGCGGGAACCATGCGGGGAAGTATGGTCCTCACGTTCCCTGTCTTGACAGGGCGAACATCTTCTCCTAGAGCTGCGCGGTGGGGTGCCATCGGGCGAGATTTTTCTATCGCCCATCATACAGCCGACTGCTAGAATCGCCGCAGCCGCTGGCGGTGCGTCGGGCGTCGTCCGCGGCAAACCCGGGACCATTTCACGGCGAAGGGCCGGCTCGCATGATCGAAACCCTCAGCCCGAAGAAGGAGCTCGAAGACCTCCAGGCCGACGAACTTCGCGCGAAGCTCGACTCCATGCATCCGGCCGACATCGCGTACGTGCTCGAATCGCTGCCGCTGGAGGAGCGGCTCGTCGTCTGGAATCTCGTCAAGGCGGAGCGCGACGGCGAAATCCTGCTCCAAGCCTCCGATGCGGTGCGCGAGACTCTCATCCGCAGCATGGATTTGCAGGAGCTGGTCGCCGCGGCCGAGCAGCTGGAGGCCGACGAGATCGCCGACCTCGCGCCTGACCTCCCCGAAGGAGTCATTCACGATGTCTTCCAAGCCTTGCCCGTCGAGGAACGCGAGCAGTTGCGCGCGGCGATGTCGTACGCCGAGGATGCGGTCGGTGCCCTCATGGATTTCGACGTGGTCAGCGTGCGCGAGGACACCGCGATCGAGACCGTCACGCGGTATCTGCGGCGCTTCGATGCGCTGCCTCACCATACCGACCAGATCTTCGTCGTCGACCGAGACGAGCGCTTGAAGGGCGTGCTGCCGCTTTCCAAACTGATCGTCTCCGAACTCGAGCACAACGTCGGAAAGGTCATGGTGAGTGACGTCGTCACGCTCCAGTCCGGCGACAAGGCGCAAGACGCCGCCCAGGCGTTCGAGCGCTATGACCTGGTCTCGGCACCGGTCGTGGACGAGCAGGGGAAGCTCGTCGGCCGGGTGACGGTGGACAAGGTCGTCGATTTCATCCGCAGCAAGAGCGAGAGCGAGCTCCTCACTCAGGCGGGACTGCGCGAAGAAGAGGACGTGTTTTCATCGGTCTGGGCGAGCGTGAAGAACCGCTGGTCGTGGCTGGCGATCAATCTCGTGACCGCGATTTTCGCCTCGCGCGTGATCGGCGCTTTCGAGCACTCGATCGAGAAGCTGGTCGCGCTCGCCGCGCTGATGCCTATCGTGGCGGGAATCGGCGGAAACTCTGGCAACCAGACCATCACCTTGATCGTGCGTTCGATCGCGCTCGGCCAGGTGCAAAGGGAGCACGCGAAGAAGTTGCTCGCAAAGGAACTGGGCGTCTCGCTTCTGAACGGCCTCATCTGGGGCAGCGCGCTCGGCCTGATCGCCTATTGGCTCTATCAGAAGGTGTCGCTCGGTCTGGTAATGACGGCGGCGATGACGCTGAACCTCGCTCTTTCCGCGACCGCCGGAGTGCTGATCCCGCTCACCATGATGCGGCTCGGGCGCGATCCGGCGCTGGGGTCCTCGGTCATGATCACGGCGATCACCGACAGCGGCGGGTTTTTTATTTTCCTCGGCCTGGCGACGCTTTTTCTGGTGTGACGCGCGGGGCGCAGCCGCGAGCGCCGGGCTAGGACATCGAACCGAACGCCCCGTCGGCCGCGGCGATCGTGGCCGCGATGTCCGCTTCGGAGTGCGCCGCGGAGACGAAGCCGGCCTCGTATGCCGACGGCGCCAGGTACACGCCGCGCTCGAGCATGGCGTGGAAAAAGCGGTTGAACGCTTCCTTGTCGCACTGCATGACCTCGGCGTAGGTCGAAGGCGGCACGGCACGAAAATACAGACCGAACATGCCTCCCACAGACTGCGCCGAAAACGCGATGCCGCGCTTGCGCGCGGCCGAAGCCAGGCCCTCGCAGAACGTACGCGCTGTCGCGGCAAGACGCTCATAGAAACTCCGCGCCCCGAGTTTTTTGAGGGTCGCAAGTCCCGCAGCCACCGCGAGCGGATTGCCCGAAAGCGTGCCGGCCTGATACACGGGCCCCAGCGGCGCGATTTTCTCCATGATGTCGCGACGACCGCCGAATGCTCCAAGTGGCATCCCACCGCCGATTATCTTGCCGAGCGTGACGAGGTCCGCTCGCACTCCGTAGAGCTGCTGGGCGCCTTGCAGTCCGACGCGAAAGCCGGTCATCACTTCATCAAAAATCAGAACGGCCCCGTGTCGCGTGCAGTGCTCCCGGATCCGCTGGAGAAACCCGGGCCGCGGGGCAATCAGGTTCATGTTCCCGGCGACCGGCTCGACGATGACGCAGGCGATGGAATCGCCCAGCTCGTGGAACGCAGCGTCAAGCCCCGCCACATCGTTGTAATCAAGAACGAGCGTGTGCGCTGCGGTCTCGGGCGTCACGCCGGCCGAGCTCGGATTGCCTAGCGTGAGCGCACCCGAACCGGCCTTAACGAGCAGGCTGTCTGCGTGGCCGTGATAGCAGCCCTCGAACTTCACGATGCGGCTACGGCCCGTGGCCCCGCGCGCAAGCCGTAGCGCCGCCATGGTCGCTTCCGTTCCGGAGCTGACCAGTCGCACCAATTCAAGCCCCGGGACGAATCGCGCAAGCAGCTCGGCCATCTCGATCTCGCGCTCGGTCGGGGCGCCGAAGGAAAGTCCGTGGCCCGCCGCCTCCCGCACCGCGGCGACGACCTCCCGGTCCGCATGTCCGAGAACGAGCGGTCCCCAGGAGCCGACATAATCGAGGTATTCGCGACCGTCGGCGTCCCAAATGCGGCTGCCTTTACCGCGTACTATGAAGGGGGGTGTGCCGCCGACTGCGCGAAACGCACGCACCGGGGAGTTGACCCCTCCGGGGATGGTTTTCTGTGCGCGAGCAAACAACGACTCGTTCTTGCTCACGGGTTCTTCTTGTCGAAAAGGCGGCTGAAGCCGCGCGCGGCCGCCTCGATATCGGGCGAATCGAACAGCGCGCTGATTACCGCAACCGCGTCGGCCCCTGCCTCGATGACGTTGTGAGCGTTTTCGGTCGTAATACCTCCGATCGCGACGATGGGGAGATCCAGACGCGCCCTCGCCTCGCGATACAGGGAAAGCGGCGCACGCGTCGCTTCCGGCTTGGTTGAGGAAGGGAACGCGCTGCCGAAGGCGACATAGTCGGCACCGGCTTCTCGCGCGGCCAGAGCGAGTTCAAGTCTGTCGTAGCACGAAACTCCGAGCAGCTTGTCTTCACCCAGCTGCGCGCGCGCAACTGCGATCGAGACATCGTCGCGGCCGAGGTGCAGGCCGTCCGCACGGATCGCTCTGGCCAGATCCAGGTCGTCGTTGATGACGAATGGAATGCGCGCTTCGCGACACAGTGCAAGCAGCGCCGTGCCCTGCTCGCGGCGCAGTGCGGCATTCGCGGATTTGTTGCGGTACTGCAAGATTCGTGCTCCGCCGGCAAGCGCCTTGCGCACTTTGCGGGCGAGCGACCCGATGTCGGGCTCATCGGGTGTCACGGCGTATAAACCGCGAACTCCCGCGTGTGAAACCACCCAGCGCTCAGGCCTTGCCTGTGCCCGGCTCATCCATTTCCCGCGCCCAAAAGAACCGGTCCGGTATGTATTGACCCATGCCCGGACGAAACCCCGCGTTGAGCGTTTGCCACGTGTATTCCTGGGCCTCGCGCACCGCCTCGGGCAGCTCGAGGCCGTTGGCGAGCGTCGCCGCGATCGCCGCGGCAAGCGTGCAACCCGATCCGTGATAACTTCCCGGCAATCTTTCCCAGCTGTCCGAACGCACCACGCCTTCTGGGCCGTAGAGTGTGTTGACGACTTGCGGCGTGTTCTCGTGCGTGCCGGTAATGAGCACATACTCGCATCCCAGGCCGAGCAGTTTCTCCGCAGCGCCGGGAAGGGCAAGCTCATCGTCGTCCTCGCCGTCGCCCTGAACGAGGCGCCGTGCTTCGCGGCTGTTGGGGGTCAGAATTGTGGTCTGGGGTAGAAGCAGCTCGCACATGCCCGAAATCATGTCCTCGGTCGCAAGCTCGTCGCCGCGACCGGAGGCGAGTACCGGATCGAAGACAAGCGGCACGTCGGGATAATCGGACACGACCTCCGCGATCGCCGCGATGTTCTCGATGCTGCCGACCATTCCGACCTTGAACGCGGCCACCGGCATATCCTCGAGCACCAGCCGCGCCTGGTCCACCACCCATTCCGGATCGACCGCTTGTAAATTCTCGACGCCTGCCGTGTCCTGGACAGTGATGGCCGTAATCACGGAGAGCGCGTGACAACCCATCGCGGCGAGCGTCAGCAGATCCGCTTGCACTCCCGCGCCACCGGTCGGATCTGCCGCGGAAAACGCAAGCACGATAGGGGGGAGGGTAGAGGAGGACATGGGCAGCGAAGAACCGGCGGTGGCTGGCAGGCGGCTCGTCGCTCGGGTTATGATGCGACGGCCCATTGTAACCCATCCCAACCTGATGACGGAAAAGCAAGATTTCAAAACCTGGATGTGTTTGATCTGTGGATTCATCTACGACGAAGCGGAAGGATTACCGGAGGAAGGGATCCCTCCGGGGACGCGCTGGGAGGACATCCCGATGAATTGGACTTGCCCGGAATGCGGGGCCCGGAAGGAGGATTTCGAGATGGTCGAAATGTTGTTTTGACTGGATTTGGTGTATAGTGTCGGAGGGAGCTGCGCTCGGCGCGCCAGCGTCGCTGCGTGAAGAGGGTCCGACAGCACTGTCGGACTAAAAGACTAAGGAAATTTGGGGGTGAAGGGCGTGAGCGAAGCCACGAGTCTTGCGGGCGTCAAAGTGATGGTGATCGACGATTCGAACACGATTCGCCGCAGCGCTGAGATTTTCCTGGTTCAAGCCGGTTGCAAGGTGATCCTTGCCGAAGACGGTTTCGACGCGCTCGCCAAGATCACCGACCACCAGCCCGATATCATTTTCGTGGACATCATGATGCCTCGCCTGGACGGGTATCAGACCTGCGCACTGATCAAGAAAAACACGCACTTCGCCACCACCCCCGTGATCATGCTGTCTTCCAAGGACGGCCTTTTTGATCGGGCGCGTGGCCGAATGGTGGGCTCGGACGAATATCTGACCAAGCCATTTACGAAGGATAGTCTTTTGAAAACCATAGGCGCGCACGCGCCCGTTCGTACCTGAGGAGATTGCCATGGCTGTAAGGAAGATCTTGATCGTGGATGATTCGCCGACCGACCGGCAGTTCTTCATGGAAACGCTGTCCAAGCAGGGGTACCAGTGCGTGACGGCGGAGAGCGGCGACGAGGCAATCATCAAGTCGAAGTCGGAGAAACCCGATCTCATCCTGATGGACGTGGTCATGCCGGGTACCAATGGCTTCCAGGCGACGCGTGCCATTACGCGCGACGAGACGACCAAGCACATCCCGGTGATCGTCGTCACGAGCAAGAACCAGGAAACCGATCGTGTCTGGGGGATGCGCCAGGGCGCGAAAGATTACCTGATGAAACCGATCGACGCCAAGGAGTTGCTGGCGAAGGTCGCGGCGATCAACAAATAGGTCTGGGCCGTGGCAAAACAGATCAGCCTGCGTGAGTTCCAGCAGGGACTCGCCCAGAGGTTGCGGGAAGCCCAGACCGAAGCCGAGCCCACCTCGCGGCTGGGGGTGCAGGCGGGCAGCCGCAACTGGCTGCTCAAGCTGGACGATGCCGGGGAGATGCTGCCGCTGCCGGAGTTTTCCGGCGTTCCGCTCACCCAACCCTGGTACCTGGGCCTGGCGAACATCCGCGGGGTGCTCGCGAGCGTCGTGGATTTCGCCGCCTTCATGGGCGGCGAGCAAACGGTGCGTACGCCCGATTGCCGCTTGTTGCTGATCGCCGAGCGCTTCCATTCGTTCAGTGGACTGCTGATCAGCCGCATGCTCGGGCTTAAAAACGTGCAGACCATGCAGCCGGTGGAGAAGGCGAGCGACCGGCCCTGGATCGGAGCCGCCTACCGCGACGAGGATGGCCGCCTCTGGCACGAGTTGGACATAGGCGCGCTCGTGGCGCACGACGATTTTCTTCAGGTGGGCGCCTAGCGCGCGCATCCACGCTAACCCGAACACAGGAGGGACCCATGGCATTTCTCAGATTTCCGACCAAGACGGGAACCAAGAAGGACCCGATGTCCGCCACGCAGGCTCCGAGAGCAATCCCTCGGGCCGTGCCCAAGCCCGTGGCGAAGCCTGCACCCGGCCCGACAACCGTCATCGAAGGGCCGAAGCGGCGCGTGATCGGCCTCGGCACGGCCCGCGTCGGCCGGCAGTACACGATTCTCGGCATGCTCTTTGCCGTGCTCTTTGCCGCGGCCGCATTCATCGTGTTCAAGGACAACCGCGAAGCGACCTACGGCACGATCTACGTCTCCACTTCCGCGCAGATGCGCATGCTGACCCAACGCATCGCCAAGGCGGCGCAAACCGGGCTCATTGGCAGCCCCGAAGCGTTCAAGCAGCTGCAGCAGTCGCGCGATGAGTTCATCGCGGCGCTGAAGCTTCTCACGCAAGGCGGGCAGGCGGGAGACGTTTTCCTGCCACCGACATCCGACGCGGCAAAACCGCAGCTTGATGCGTTGACCAAGGAATGGGAAAAGACCGACCGCAGCACACAGCTCGTGCTCGCGCAAAGCAAGAACCTTATCGGGCTCGCCACGGCGGTACGCCTGATCAACACCAACAACCCCTTACTGCTCGATCTTGCCGAGCAGGTTCAGGCGCTCAAACTGCAGTCCCAGGCTCCCGCGCGCGAGGTCTCCCTTTCGGGGCAGCTGGTGATGTTGACGCAGCGGCTCGCGCGGAACGCGAATGCCATGCTCGGCGCCGACGTGATCGACCCGGAAGTGGCGTTTCTGATGGGCAAGGACACCACCACCTTCCGCGAGTTGCTGCAGGGCTTGCTGAAGGGCAACGACGTGCTTCGCGTCACTGCAGCGAGGGACCCGGAGCAGCAGGCAAAGCTTGCCGAACTTGAAAAGGCCTACCAGGAATTCCAGGGGGCGGTGGCCTCGATTCTCGGAAACCTGCAATCGCTGGTGAATGCGAAGCAGGCCGGCCGCAAGGTCGTGGACGATTCCGAGCCGCTGCTCGCCGCGTCGCAAAAGCTTGCCGACGCCTATGAGCAGGAACTCGGCGAGCGCACCACCAACTTCATCGTGCTCGGGTTCCTGATCCTCGCGGCCATCGCCGTGATCGCGCTGATCGTTTTGGTGTACTTGGGCGACACGCGCCGGCGCGCCGAGGAGGCCGAGCGCCAACGCGCCGAGACCGAGCGCACCAACCAGTCGAACCAGGACGCGATTCTGCGACTGATGAACGAAATGGGGAACCTCGCGGAAGGCGATCTCACCGTGAAAGCGACGGTGACCGAAGAAATCACCGGCGCCATTGCCGACTCGGTGAACTTCACCATCGACGAGCTGAGAACTCTCGTCGGCCGGATCAACGCCGCCGCCGCGCAGGTGACGAGCGCCACGGAGTCCGCGCAGCACACCTCCGCGCAGCTGCTCGCCGCCGCCGAAAAACAGTCTGTCGAGATTCGCCAGACCAGTGCCTCCGTTCTCAGCATGGCAAAGGCCATGAACGCGATGTCGGAGAGCGCTTCGCAGTCGGCCAGCGTGGCGCGCCAATCGCTCGCCGCCGCGCAAAAAGGCACGCAGGCGGTGCAGAACTCGATCTCGGGCATGAACGAGATCCGCGAGCAGATCCAGGAGACCTCCAAGCGCATCAAGCGACTGGGAGAATCCTCTCAGGAAATCGGCGAGATCGTGGAGCTGATTTCGGATATTACCGAGCAGACGAACGTTCTCGCTTTGAACGCCGCGATCCAGGCGGCTTCAGCAGGTGAAGCCGGGCGCGGTTTCACGGTGGTGGCCGAAGAAGTGCAGCGGCTTGCAGAGCGCTCAGCCGAGGCGACCAAGCAGATCGGTGCGATCGTCAAGACCATTCAGACGGACACGCAGGACGCGGTCTCCGCCATGGAGAAGAGCACGCAGGGTGTGGTCGAGGGCGCGAAGCTCTCGGACGCTGCGGGCCAGGCGCTTTCGGAGATCGGATTGGTGTCGCAGCAGCTCGCACAGCTGATCGAAGGCATCACGACGACCACCGAACAACAGGCGAGATCCGCAAACACGGTGGCGACCAACATGCAGGACATTTTGAGCATCACTCAGCAGACCACCGAGGGCACCAAGCGCACGGCAGTGTCGATCGGTCAGCTTGCCGAGCTCGCCAAAGAGCTGAAAGGTTCGGTATCGGGCTTCAAGATTGCCTGAGGCGGGAGAGCCAGGTCGGGAGCAATGACTGCACGCGCCGATTTCGACGTCGGGCCGCTTTCCTGGGTCAAGGGCGAGATCGATCACGCCATCCAGCGCGCCCAGGAGGCGCTGCGCGCGTTCGCGGCGAACAGCGGGGACGCGGCACAGATCAAGTCGAGCCAATCGCACCTGCACCAAGCACACGGCGCGCTTTCGATCGTCGGTCTGGAAGGCATCACGCGCGTATCCGAGGAGCTCGAAGGCCTGCTCGCCGGCATCGAAAAGGAGGCTTCCCTAAGGAAGAGCGAGATCTTCCGGGTGGTCGAGCGCGCCCTTAACGGAATCCGCGCCTACCTCGACCAGCTCATGGCGGGCAACCCCAATCAGCCGCTCAGGCTCTATGCCCTGTACCGCGATGTGGTCACAGCGCGGGGCGGGCATGCCGACCCGACTGATCTCTACTATCCGAATCTCTCTTTCCGCCCGCCCAAGCGCGACAAGGTTGCGGGCGCATTGAGGGCGGGCGAATCAGACAAATACCTGCGCGAGCAGCGCGGCCGCTACCAGCGCGGATTCCTCAAGTGGCTCAAGAACGATGCCAGTGGAGCCGGGGACATGCGCGCCGCCATCGAAGCGATCGAGGCCGCGCAGGGTCCTACCTCGCAGCGCGCGTTCTGGTGGGTGTCGCTCGCCTTCTTCGATGCGCTCGCGCACAAGGCGCTGCCCCAGGATCTCGACGCGAAACAGCTGTGCAACCGCGTCGAGCAACAGATCAAGCGTCTGGCTGAAGGCACGCCGAGCGTCGCTGAGCGGCTGATGCGCGAAGTCCTCTACTACGTGGCTCGCGCCAAACCGGCGACCGCCCGGGTGCGCGAAGTTCAGGATGCCTACCATCTGGCCCAGACGATCCCGGCGGCCGAGAGCGATGGCGACGCGGTCGAGGAAAATCCAGCGCTGAAGTCGGCGCGCGAGCACCTCACTCATGCGAAGGACGCCTGGAACAAATTCGCATCAGGCAATCCTCCCTCGCTGCTCGCATTCCGCGACAGTGCGGCCGCGCTCAAGGATGACGCGGAGCACCTGGGCAACGCAGATCTCACGGCGCTCGCCGGCGAAGTCGCCGAGGTCGCCGCGTGGCTCACCTCGAACCACGAAAACATGAGCGAGGTGGTCGCGCTCGAAGTCGCGACGGCGCTCCTGCTGCTCGAAAATGCGCTTGCCGGTTTCGCGCATCTCTCCGGCGAGTTTGCCCAGCAGGCGCAGCTTCTGCGTTCGCGCTTGGAAGATTGCATGCTCGGCAAGCTCCGGCGCACCGCGCCGGAGCTCCCCTTGCTCGACGAGATGTCGCGCAAGGCGCAGGAACGGCTGCTCATGAACCAGGTTGTCTCGGAAATGCGCGCCAACCTGCGCACGATCGAACAGGTTCTGGACGCCTTCTTCCGCGACACAGCGAAGCGCGATGAGCTCGCGTCGCTCGACAAGCCCGTGCACCAGCTGCTTGGGGCGCTCGAGATGCTGGGCGAGCAGCGCGCGCGCGAATCCCTGGGTGCGGCCGCGGAGGAGATCCGCCGCTTCTCAGGCGCGACCCACAGCGCGAGTCCGCAGGATTTCGAGCGCATCGCCCAGACTCTCTCGGGCCTGGGTTTCTACATCGAGGGCCTGGCCCACGGCAAGGTCGACTTCGAAACCGCGATGCAGCCGATCGCGGCGGCTAGAAAAGAGGAAGCCGACGCCGCCCAAGCGGTCGCCACCGTCGAGGCACAGGTCGCCGAGCAGCAGCGCGAGACGGCGAGCCTGTACGAGGAATGGAAGACCAAACCCGAAGACGGAGTCCTTCGGGCCGAACTGAAAAAGAACCTCGCAGCCCTCCAGAAAGACGCAGGACTCATTGCCGACCAGAGGCTGGAAGATTCCGCTGGGAAAGCGCTCAAGGCGCTCGACAAGACGAGCACCATGCCGCTTACGCCATTCCTCAGGGAAGCCATCGAGAAAATCACGGCGGCGGCAGCGCCCTCGCCATCTCCTGAAGCCGCCAAGCTCATCGACGCAAGCGCGGAGGCGATCGATGCCGAGCTCCTAGGGGTCTATCTGGAGGAGTCCGACGAGGTGCTGGCAACGATCCGCGAACACCTCGATACGGTGCGCGAACAGCACGCCAGCAAGGAAGCGCTCACGACGATCCGCCGCGGTTTCCACACCTTGAAAGGCAGCGGACGCATGGTGGGCCTCATGCGCCTCGGGGAAGCCGCCTGGGCTGTCGAGCAGACCATGAATGCGTGGGTGCAGGAAGAACGTGCCGCAACGCCGGGACTGCTGCAGCTCATCGAGCTGGCGCACGAATACTTTTCCGACAACGTCAAGCGTCTCAAAGCGGGTGGAGTCTCGAGCGATGAGCGCTCGCTCGTCGCGGCCGCGGAGCGCGTGCGTCGCGGCGAAGCCCTGGAGCAGGCTCCCTCCGACGCGCTCGGAGCAGCCTCGGCCCCGGCCGAGTTTGCCGCGTCGGCAAAGGCAGGACTCGCGCCCGCGGCCGCAGCCTCCGCCCCGGTCGCGCCGGCCGAGCCCGAGGAATTCGTCGAGCTCGGCGAACACCGGGTCTCGACGACGCTCTTCGCAATTTTCAGCGGGGAGGCGCGCGCGCACGTCAACGCGATCAGGGAAGAGCACGAGACCCTGCGCCAGCACGGCGTGGTCAGCGACGCCCTGTTGCGTGCGGTACACACGCTCGCGGGCACATCGGGGACGGTGAAAATCTCGGCTCTCTCGGATCTCGGCTATGCGCTGGAGAAGGCGCTGCAGAAGCTCGCGACCAGCGAGCTTTCCGAAGACGAGCAGTCGCTGGTCGGAGAAGCGATCGACACGATCGAGACAATGGTCACGAGCGTGGTCGAATTGCGCGTGCCGCGACCCGTCCCAGAGCTCGTCGCGCAGCTCGAGCACATCGGGGAGCAGGCGGGCGTCTCGCAGGAATCGACGCCTGAAGAAGAGGAACCGGCCCCTCAGTCCGCGCTTTCCCGCGAAGCGGACAGCGAGGCGGCCGAGGAGCTCGCCGCAGCCGAGCCCGACGACAGCCTCCTGGATGATCTCGATCTGGACATTACGCTCGAGCGCCGCCAGCGGCGGCTCGACGACGACCTCGATCCTGAGCTGTTGCAGATCTTCATCGACGAGGCCCACGAGCTCGTTCCCTCGGTAGGCTCGGCCATGCGCGACTGGCGCGACAATCCGGCCAATCCCGCGCTCGGCCAAGCGCTGCAACGCGTGCTGCATACCCTGAAGGGGAGCGCGCGCATGGCGGGCGCCATGGCGCTCGGCGAGCTGACGCACCACATGGAGACGCGCGTCGAGAACGCCATGTCGATCAAGACGCTGCCCACGGCACTGTTCGGGGAGCTGGAGACGTCCTGGGACCGCATGGGCATCTTGTTCGAGCAGCTGCAGAAGCCCCGCGCGCCGGAAGGACTGCCCGCCGCGGCGGTGCCTCCGAGGCCGGCGGCGCTCGCCACCGAGGCGCCGGAGGCGCTGCCCGAACCGATGCCCCTGGCCGGGGCACCAGCGGCCGCGGCGAAGCCGGTACCGCTTGCCGAGCGCGAGTTACAGCCGAAGGCGCTATTGCGGGTGCGCGCGGACGTCGTCGACCGGCTGGTCAACCAGGCGGGCGAAGTCGCCATCGCGCGCAGCCGGATCGAAGGCGAAATGCGCGCGCTCAAGGCGGCCATGCAGGAACTCACCGACAACGTCCTACGGTTGCGCGCGCAGCTGCGCGAGATCGAGATCCAGGCGGAGTCGCAGATGCAATCGCGCCAGGAACTCGCCAAGGAATCCATCCGCGAATTCGACCCGCTCGAATTCGACCGCTTCACCCGCTTCCAGGAAGTGACGCGGCTGATGGCCGAGAGCGTCAGCGACGTATCGACCGTCCACGGAAACCTCGTCAACGCGGTGGACGAAACCGAGAAGGCGCTGCTCGCGCAGGCGCGGCTCAACCGCGACCTGCAGCAGGACCTGATGCGCGTGCGCATGGTGCCGTTCGGCAGCCTCCAGGAGCGCCTCTACCGCGTCGTGCGCCAGACCGCGAAGGAAGTCGGCAAACGCGCCAATCTGGACATCAAAGGCACCCAGGTCGAGCTCGATCGCTCGGTGCTCGAGCGCATCACCGGACCGTTCGAGCACTTGCTGCGCAACGCCGTCACGCACGGCATCGAGACGCCGGATAAACGCAAGGCCGCGGACAAGCCCGAAATCGGCGAAATTCGTCTCGACCTGAAGCAGGAAGGCAACGAAGTGCAGCTCTCCCTGTCCGATGACGGCGGGGGCCTGGACATCGACCGGATCCGCGAGAAGGCGATCGAAAAGGGCCTCACGCAGCCCGGTAAGACACTCTCTGAGGCGGAGATAGCCGATTTCATTTTCCACGCGGGCGTCTCCACCGCCACCGAGGTCTCACGGTTGGCCGGGCGCGGCGTCGGCATGGACGTGGTGCGCACCGAAGTCGCCGCGCTCGGCGGGCGCGTGGAGATGCGCTTCACGCGCGGGCAGGGCACCCGCTTCACCATCTACCTGCCGCTTACCCTTGCCGTGACCCAGACGGTGCTGGTGCGGGCAGGCAGCAAGACTTACGCGATTCCCTCGGTGATGGTCGAGCAGGTGCTGCAACTGAGGCAGGAGCAGCTGGTCGCCGCCTATGCATCGCGCCAGACCGAATGGCAGGATCGGCGCTACCCGTTCCATTATCTGCCGCACCTCCTCGGGATATCCGAGGCGATCGCTGAACAGAAGCGCTTCTCCCCGACGCTGTACCTGCGCAGCGGCACCAACGCCATCGCGCTGCACGTGGACGAAATGGTCGGCAGCAACCAGGAAATCGTCGTGAAATCGATCGGTCCGCAGCTGCAGCGGGTCGCGGGCATCACGGGCGCCACGGTGCTCGGCACGGGCGAGATCGTCCTCATCCTGAATCCGGTCCTGCTCGCGCTGAAGGAAGTGGCTGCCCGCCCGGCGATCGTTTACGAAGCGCCCAAGCCGCAGGCCGCGGCGACGCAGCCCACGATCATGGTGGTCGATGATTCGCTCACCGTGCGCAAGGTCACCGGAAGATTGCTGGAGCGCCAGGGCTACATCGTGGTGACGGCGCGCGACGGCGTCGAAGCGATGGAGAAGCTGCTGGAACTCGTTCCCGACGTGATGCTGGTCGACATCGAGATGCCGCGAATGGACGGGTTCGATCTCACGCGCAACGTTCGAGCGGACAAGCGCCTCGCCCGGGTGCCGATCATCATGATCACCTCGCGCACCGCCGACAAGCACCAGAACTACGCGAAGGAGATCGGCGTCAGCCACTTTCTCGGCAAGCCCTACCAGGAAGACGATCTCCTCGAGAAAATTTCCGGGTTTCTCAAGGAACGGCGGGCGGCCGCCTGAAAATCCCGCGCTCGCACGATGCCTCGGCGCGGTGCAAAATTGTGCGGGACCCTGCCGAGGGATTACAATAGGAACTCGCCTCCATGGCCCAGGTCAATCTCACCAACCATTTCCTGATCGCCATGCCAAACATGGTCGATCCGTATTTTGCCCGCACCCTGACATTCATCTGCGAGCACAATGACCAGGGGGCGCTCGGCGTGGTGGTCAACCGCCCGATCGAGATGACCCTGGGCGCTTTGTTCGACCGCTTGAGCCTGCGGCTGACTTCTCAGATTCTGGTGAATGAGCCGGTGTATTTCGGCGGGCCGGTGCAAACCGACCGCGGCTTTGTCCTGCACCAGCCTCTCGGCGAGTGGCAGTCCACTCTCGCGGTGCGCGGCAAGATGGGTCTCACGACTTCCAAGGACATTTTGGAAGCGGTCGGTCAGGGCGGTGGCCCGCACAAGCTCCTCGTCACCCTCGGCTACGCGGGCTGGGCGGCGGGACAGCTCGAGAACGAGATCAAGCAAAACGCCTGGCTCACGGTCGAAGCCAAGGACGGGATCATTTTCGATACGCCGACCGAAGAGCGGCTGCCCGCGGCGATGAAGCTGCTCGGCATCGACTTCGCAAGATTGTCCGAGGAGGCAGGGCACGCGTGAGCGAGGCGGCCGTGGCCCCGTCGAAGGTCTCCGGCCACACCATACTTGCTTTCGATTTCGGCGCGCGCTGGATCGGCGTCGCGGTGGGTGACACCGAAACGCGGCTCGCCAATCCTCTGGGAATGTTCGAGGCGGCAGGCGCCAGCCGGTGCATGGCGGAGGTCGAAACGCTTCTGCGCGAATGGCGGCCCGAGCGGCTGGTGGTCGGTTTGCCGCTCGCGATGGACGGCAGCGAGCACGACATGACGCGGCGCGCGCGGCGCTTCGCGCGGCGACTCGAAGCGCGCTTCCGGCTTCCGGTGGAACTCGCTGACGAGCGGCTTTCCTCGGCCGCGGCCGAAGAAACGTTCCGCGAAGCCGGCCTCGGCGCCCGCAAGCGCAAGCAGACGATCCACGCCCTCGCCGCTCAAATCATCCTGCAGGGCTACCTCGATGGATCTGCCCGACGCTGAAGCGCTGTGCGAGGAGCTCGCGCGCAAGCTCCGCGCCGGCGTCACCGATTCAACCGGCCTCGTAGGCATCCGCACCGGCGGTGCCTGGCTTGCCGAGCGCCTGCACCGGGAACTGAAGCTCTCGACGCCGATGGGGGCGCTCGACATCTCGTTCTATCGCGACGATTTCGACGCCGCCGGACTGCACCACCAGGTGAAGCCGTCGCAGATCCCGTTCGACGTCAACGGCCGGCATATCGTGGTGATCGACGACGTTCTCTACACCGGGCGCACCGTGCGCGCCGCGATGAACGAGCTGTTCGACTACGGGCGCCCCGGAAAAATCGAGCTTGCGGCGCTGGTGGACCGCGGCGAACGACAGCTGCCGATCGCGGCGCAGTACGTCGGCGCCACGCTTTCGGTGCCCGCTGGCAAACTTCTGCGCCTGGCGCGCGACGAGCGCGGCAAATTCTTCCTGCGACTCTCCGATGCGAAACCCGCAGCTTAACGGCGACGGAACGCTCCAGCACCTGCTCACGATCGAGGGGCTCCCGCGCGAAGTCCTCGTGCACATCCTGGACACGGCCGCGTCTTTCATCGGCGTGACCAAGCGCGAGGTGAAGAAAGTGCCGCTCCTGCGCGGCAAGTCGGTGTTCAACCTGTTCTTCGAAGCTTCAACGCGCACCCGTACCACTTTCGAGATCGCCGCGAAACGCCTGTCCGCCGACGTCATCAACCTGAACATCGTCGTGTCGTCGTCGACCAAAGGCGAGACCCTGCTCGACACGGTCGACAACCTTTCCGCGATGTATGCGGACATGTTCGTCGTGCGGCATTCCTCCAGCGGCGCCGCCCACCTGATCGCGAACCACGTCGCCTCGCACGTGCACGTGATCAACGCCGGCGACGGCCGCCATGCGCACCCGACTCAAGGGCTGCTCGACATCTACACGATCCGCCATTACAAGAAGGACTTCACCCGGCTCTCGGTCGCCATCGTCGGAGACGTGCTGCATTCGCGCGTGGCGCGCTCGCTGATCCACGCGCTCACCACCCTCGGCACACCCGACGTGCGCGTGATCGGCCCGAGGACGCTGTTGCCTACGGGCGTGGAGCAGCTCGGCGTCTCCGTGCATCACGACATGCGCGAGGGGCTCGCAGGCTGCGACGTCGTGGTGATGCTGCGCCTCCAAAACGAGCGCATGAAAGGGCCTTTGCTGCCTTCCGCGCAGGAGTTCTTCAAGTCCTACGGCTTGACGCCGCAGAAGCTCGCGCTCGCCAAGCCCGACGCCATCGTCATGCACCCGGGGCCGATGAACCGGGGCGTCGAGATCGATTCTTCGGTCGCCGACGGGCCGCACTCGGTGATCCTGCCGCAGGTCACCTTCGGCATCGCCGTGCGCATGGCGGTGATGAGCATCCTCGCCGGAAACTGACCATGACGAAACCCAACCCGCCCGCCCTCGATCCCGCGCAAGTGCCCGAGCAGTCGGTCACCGGCTACCCGGAACCGTACAAAGCCCGAGTCGCGGGCCGGCACAAACGGCGCCTGGGCGACGCCGCTGGGCTGAAAAACTTCGGCGTCAATCTGACGCGCCTGGACCCGGGCGCGGAATCATCGATGCGCCACTGGCATTCGAAACAGGACGAGTTCATCTACGTGCTCGAAGGCGAAGTGACCCTGGTCAGCGACGCGGGCAGACAGAAGCTCAAGCGCGGCATGGCGGCCGGATTTCCCGCGGGCCAGGCCGACGGGCATCAGCTCGTCAACGAGACAAAGAAGGCCGTGCTCTACCTCGAGATCGGCGATCGCACGCCCGGTGACGGGGCGACTTACAGCGAGGCGGACCTCGCGGCAAAGCTCGTGGACGGAAAATGGCTATTCACCCACAAGGACGCAAGCCCCTACGAGTGATGACGGTCCACATCAAGAACGGGCGCGTAATCGATCCGAAGAACCGGGTCGACGCGAAGCAGGACGTATTCATTTCCGCCGGAAAGATCGTCGCGCTCGGCGAGGCCCCCGCCGGATTTCGCGCCGAGCGCACGATAGCCGCGGATAATCTCGTCGTCTGCCCGGGCCTGATCGACCTCTCGGCGCGGCTGCGCGAACCGGGCTTCGAATACAAGGCGACGCTCGCATCGGAAATGCAGGCCGCGGTCGCGGGCGGTGTCACGAGCCTCGCCTGTCCGCCCGATACCGACCCGCCGCTCGATGAGCCGGGCCTGGTGGAAATGCTCAAGCACCGCGCCAAAAGCCTGAATCTCGCGCACGTCTATCCGCTCGGCGCGCTCACCTGGAAGCTCGGCGGCGAGCGCCTCACCGAGATGGTGGTGCTGCGAGACGCGGGGTGCATTGCGTTCTCCCACGCCGACACGCCGCTTCCGGACACGCAGATGCTGTGGCGCGCGCTGCAATACGCCGCGACCTTCGGCATCGCGGTGTGGCTGCGGCCGCAGGACGGATTTCTCGCACGGGGGGGCGTCGCGCACGACGGGGAGGTCGCCACCCGGCTCGGTCTGCAGGGGATTCCCGCGTTCGCCGAGACCATCGCGCTCGCGACCATCCTGCAGCTCGTGCGCGCCACGCGCACCCGCGTCCATTTATGCCGCCTTTCCACCGCCGAAAGCGTCGCGATGCTGCGCACGGCGAAGAAGGAGGGGCTGCCCGTCACGTGCGACGCAAGCGTGCATCACGCGCACCTCTCGGAGATCGACCTCGGCAACTTCGATTCCCATTGCCACGTGATCCCGCCGTTCAGGTCCTTGCGCGACCGCGATGCGCTGCGCTCGGGGCTTGCCGACGGAACCATCGACGCGCTGTGCTCGGATCACGCGCCGGTGGACGAGGATGCGAAGCAGCTGCCCTTCGCCGAATCGGAGCCGGGGGTGACGGGTCTGGAGCTCCTGCTGCCTCTCACGCTGAAGTGGGCCGAGGAGATGCGCCTCGCGCTGCCCGAATCGCTCGCCACGGTGACCTCCAAGCCCGCTGCGATTCTGGGCGTGTTGGCGGGGGATCTTGCCGCCGGCCGGGATGCGGATGTGTGCGTGTTCGACCCGAACGCGCACGTCAAGATCACCGCGGATTTCCTCAAGAGCCAGGGAAAGAACACGCCCTTCATCGGCTACGAGCTGCCCGGCCGCGTGCGCTACACCCTGGTCGGCGGGCAGGTCGTGTACGAGGCTTGATCCTCCGATGGGTTCAAGACGGCGCCAGCACCAGGCGCGCGACCAGGTTCTCTAAGAGCATCAGCAGGATCTGCGCGACGAGCAGCACGAAGAGCGGCGAGAGGTCCACGTTACCTATGGTTGGAACGAAGCGCCGGAAGATCGCGTAGAAGGGGCGGGTCAACGCGTCGAACACGGGTGCAAGCGGGGCGTAGGGGTTGACCCAGCTGATGATGACTTGCACGATCACCACGCCGATCAGCAGGTAGAGAGAGGCGCGCACCAGCTCCATCGCGGCAAGCGTGAACAGCATCCCCGCCGCGATGCCGGGGGCCCCGGCAAAGGAGAATCCGCGCAGCCAATAGAGCAGCACGAGCATCAGCGCCTCGACGATCCAGGCGATCAGAATGCTCGCGAGGTCCAGTCCGAACAGGCCCGGGACCACGCGGCGCGCCGGCCGGACGATCCAGTCCGTCAGCGCGGAAACGAACTGCCCCACCGGGTTGCGGAACGGCGCCCGCAACCACTGCATGTGGAAGCGCAAAAGCAGCGCGTACACGAAAAAGCCGAACGCGGTCTGGATCAGCAGGTGGACGATCTGGCTGAACATCGCGTTCCCGGTTTCATTCCTTGCCCAGCTCCTCGCCCAGTTCCTTGCCGCGCTCGTTGGCGGCATGGATCGCGCGGATGATCGCTTCCTTCACTTCGTCCTTGGCCATGCTCGCCAGCGCCCGCTCGGTCGTTCCGCCTTTGGAGGTCACCCGCTCGCGCAGCACCGCCACCGGATCGGGACTGGTCGAAGCGAGCTTGGCCGCACCGGTGAAGGTGTTCAACACGAGCTGATGCGCGATCTGGACCGGGAGTCCCAGCTCCCGCGCGGCGTCCTCGACCGCCTCGATGAAGTAGAACACGTAGGCGGGGCCGCTTCCGGAGATCGCGGTCACCGCGTCCATCTGCGATTCGTCGGTGATCCAGACGGTGGCGCCGACCGCGCCGAGGACTGTCTCGGTCTGCTCGCGGTCTTCGCGGGTGACCGCCTTCGAGAACGGGAACAGGCCCGCGACCCCTTCGCCGATCATCGCCGGCGTATTGGGCATCGCCCGAACCAGGCGCGTGTGTCCCTTCAGCCACTTGGAGAGGTTGGCGAGGCGCACGCCCGCGGCGATGCTGATGACCAGATTGGCGTTGTCCGCAATCCCGGATTTGGCGGCCGCTTCGCGCAGATGCTGGGGTTTCACCGCGAACACCACGACGTCGTTCGCCCGCATCGCATCCTTGGGCTTGTCGAAGCTCGTGACCCCGTACTTGTCCACGAGCTTGCGGCGCGCCTCGGCGCTGATCTCGACCACGCGTATGTCCTGCAGCGGGAAATCCTTGCGCAACAGTCCGCCGATGAGCGCGTCGGCCATGTTGCCGCCGCCGATGAATGTGATTTTCATGACAGACTCAGTCTTGCCTTTCTCCAAAAATCGCCGTACCCACCCGTACCAGAGTCGCGCCTTCGGCGATCGCCGCCTCGAGGTCCGCCGACATGCCCATCGAGAGCGTATCCATCGCAAATCCGTCGCGGTTCAGCCGGTCGCGCAGCTCGCGCAGTTGCGCGAAGCGCCGGCGCTGCAGTGCCCCATCGGGCGTCGGCTCGGGCACCGTCATGAGCCCGCGCAGCTTCAAGCGCGGCAACGCCCCCACCTGCTTCGCCAGGTGCGCCGCTTCCGAAGGGGCGACGCCGCTCTTGGTCGCCTCGCCCGAAACGTTGACCTGGATACAGACTTGAAGCTCGCTCTGTCCCGGGCTGCGCGCTTGCGCGAGCCGCGCGGCGATTTTCGCACGGTCGATCGAGTGGACCCAGTCGAAGTGCTCGGCGATCGCGCGCGTCTTGTTGCTCTGGATCGGGCCGATGTAATGCCAGGTGAGCCCGAGCGAGGAGAGCTCGCGGATCTTTTCGACGCCCT
>VBCJ01000158.1 GCA_005884335.1 Betaproteobacteria bacterium
TCATGCCGATCTTCCTGCCGCTGCTGCCGCACTTCAACATCGACCCGCTGTTCTTCGGGCTGCTTGTGGCGCTCAACCTGCAGACAGCGTTCCTGTCGCCGCCGGTGGCGATGGCGGCGTTCTACCTGAAGGGGGTGTCGCCGCCGCACGTGACCCTCAACGCGATCTTCGCCGGGATGATGCCTTTCATGGGGATTCAGCTCATCGCTCTGGTCCTGCTGTACGTCTTTCCGGGCATCGGCCTGTGGCTGCCGCAGTTGGTCTATGGCCGCTGAATCTGGGCCCGTTCTCTACTGAAAGGGGCGGCTTCGAGCCGCCTTTTCCTTTTTTCGGAGATTCACTTTATATTTCGTATTGCCGCCGGCGCAGCCGGCCGGAGGAAGAGCTTTCCGGAGAAGACGTGAAACCGAAGATTCTCGTGACCCGCGCCACCTTCGACGACGTCATCGCGAAGCTGCGCGAGCGCTTCGAAGTCGAGGACAACCAGAAGGACGACACGCCCTGGAGCGCCGAGGAATTTCGGCGGCGGATCGCCGACAAGGACGGCGTGCTTCCCACCGGTTCGGATCGCGTGGACGCGGCTACGCTCGATGCTGCGCCGCGCCTGAAGGCCTTGTGCAACATCGCCGTCGGCTACAACAACATCGACCTCGCCGCCTGCAGCGAGCGAGGCATCCTCGCGACCAATACGCCGGGCGTGCTTGACGATACGACCGCCGACATGACCTGGGCGCTGCTCATGGCCGCTGCGCGGCGCGTGACCGAAGCCGAGCGCTGGCTGCGGGCCGGAAACTGGAAGGGTTGGAAGAACGACCAGTTCCTCGGCGTCGACGTGCATCACGCGACGCTCGGCATCATCGGCATGGGCCGCATCGGCCAGGCCATCGCGCGGCGCGCGAAGGGATTCTCGATGTGCATCCTTTACCATAACCGCAGGCGCGTGCCGAAGGCCGTCGAAAAGCAGCTGGGCGCGAAGTACGTGAGCATGGAGAAGCTCCTCAAGGAATCCGATTTCGTCAGCCTCAACATGCCGTATTCGCCGGAAGTCCACCATCTCATCGGCGCCGCGCAGCTTGCGCAGATGAAGCCGACCGCGGTGATCGTCAATGCCGCGCGCGGCGGGATCATCGACGATGCGGCACTCGTCCAGGCGCTCAGGGAACGACGCATCGCCGCGGCGGGCCTGGATGTGTTCGAAGGCGAGCCGAAATTCGATCCGGGGTTCCTGGAGCTCGACAACGTCGCTCTTGTTCCACATATCGGCAGCGCCACGCGCGCAACGCGCGCGGCGATGGCCATGCTCGCGAGCAAGAACCTGAGTGCAGCGCTGTCGGGCAGGCGTCCGCCCAATCTGCTCAACCCGGAAGCCTGGCCGAAGCGGCGCTAGGACGCCGTCGCCGCATGCCGCTCAGGAGCCCAGCCACGAAGTCGGCCTCGCCAGAGGACTTGAGAAGGACCGTTCAGAGGCTCTCTGACGGGTCGCTGGCTGCTCGCGCTTACTGCGAGTCGCACCTTGCACGTATCCGCGCGAGCGAACCCAGGCTTAGAGCGTGGATCGCGCTCGACGATGAGCGGGCGCTCAGGCTCGCCGCCGCCCGCGACGCCGAGCGTGCGCAGGGCGGACACACTGGCGCGCTGCACGGCGTTCCGGTCGGGGTGAAGGACGTCTTCGATACCGATGACTTGCCCACCGAAATGGGCTCGCCCGCGTTCGTCGGCAACCAGCCTCGAAAAAACGCCGAGCTCGTCGCAAGGATCCTCGCCGCCGGCGGCTACGCGCTCGGCAAGACCGTCACCACCGAGTTTGCCTTCATGCATCCGGCCGAGACGCGCAATCCCTGGAACCCGAGGCACACCCCGGGTGGTTCCTCCTCCGGTTCGGCTGCGGCCGTTGCGGCCGGCCATGTTCCGGTTGCAGTGGGCACGCAGACCAACGGTTCGGTGATACGGCCCGCGGCGTTTTGCGGAGTGGTGGGCTTCAAGCCGAGCCTGGACAGCTTGCCCATCCAAGGCGCGCTTCCCTTTGCCGAAACCCTGGACCAGGTGGGGGTGTTTGCGCGCACGGTCGCCGACGCCGCCTACTTCGCCGCCAGCCTCGCGGAGTCCGGTAGGTTTGCCCCGGAGATAGAGGCGCTCTCGCGTCCGCCGAAAATCGCCGTCTTGCCGCGCTTTCCCTGGAACGCGGCGGAACCGGGGGCCGCACAGCATCTGCAAGGGAGCTTGAAGCGTCTCGCCGACGCCGGAACGGAATTGAAAACCGTCGCGCTGCCCGATGACTTCGACGAAGCTCATCGGGTGCACCGTACGATCATGCTCTACGAGGGAGCCCGCCACCACGCTCCGAAGCAGGCGATGCACCGACGAGTGATGAGCGGCGCTTTGAACGCCGCGATCGACGAAGGGCTTGCGATGTCGCACGACGACTATCGCAGCGCGCTCGTGAGGCGCGCGGCGCTCGCCGAGTTCGCGCTCGATCTGTTCGAGGACTGCGACGCGCTCGCATCGCTCCCGGCGCCCGGCGCGGCCCCGGCGCGGCTCGACGTCACGGGAGATCCGAGCTTCTGCACGCTCTGGACGCTCCTGGGATTCCCGGCCCTTACGCTGCCTACCGGTCTTTCCGACGACGGCCTGCCCTACGGAATGCAACTCGCCAGTTCTGCGGGCGGCGACGATCGGCTGTTGCGCGTCGCAAGCTGGTGCGAAGCGGTGATCGGTTTCAACCGTTCTCCCGGATGAACCGCGGAAATGCGTTCGGAGCGGGCCTTGCCCGCTGGCGGCGACTAGCCTTTTCGGCTACGCTACGCGGCTCCGGAGCCGCACCTCGTGAAGAAAAGCACCTTTCCGACGCCGCAGGATGCAGAGGCCGCATTCTACGAGGCGCTCGAGGCGGGTGAGCTCGAGGCCATGATGGAAGTGTGGGCCGAAGACGAGGAGATCGTATGCGTGCATCCGGGAGGAGCGAGGCTCGCGGGCTACGATCAGGTGCGCGAGAGCTGGGCGCAGATTTTCGGCTCAGGACAGCGGCTCAAGGTGCACGTCTCAAACCAAGTGGTGCTCTCGGGGATGATGCTCGCGATCCACAGCGTGCACGAGAACATCCTGGTGCAGGGCGAGTCGCGCTCGCGCCCGCCGGTCGCCGCCACCAACGTCTATCTCCGCACCGGCAACGGCTGGCGAATGATCCTGCATCACGGTTCGCCCGCTCCGCAGGCACCCCGCGCGCCCGCCGAGTCGCCGAAAATCCTGCATTGAGTCCAAGCCCCTACCGAGCTCCCTGGTGGCTGCCCGGCGCGCACCTGCAGACCCTGTACGGCTTGCTGATCGGCCGTTCCAAGCCTCGTTGGAAGAGAGAACGCTGGGACACGCCGGACGGCGATTTCATCGATGTCGATCGTCTGGCAGGTCCGGCCGATGCTCCGCTCGTTGTGCTGTTTCACGGCCTCGAGGGCGACTCAAGCAGCCATTACGCTCGTGCACTCGCGCGCGAGCTCAGGCAGCTGGTCTGGCGCGGCGCCGTGCCGCACTTTCGCGGTTGCTCCGGCGAGCCGAACAAGCTGCCGCGGGCGTATCACTCGGGCGATGCGGAGGAGATCGGCTGGATCCTTCGGCGCTTGCGCGGTGAATCTTCCGGCGCGCCGCTCTTCGCGATTGGCGTGTCGCTCGGCGGCAATGCGCTTCTCAAGTGGCTCGGCGAGGACGGGCGGGCGAAAGACGTAGTCGCCGCGGCGGCCGCCGTATCGGCCCCGGTCGATCTCATGGCGGCAGGCGATGCGCTGGGCCGCGGATTCAATCTCGTCTACACTCGCGCATTTCTCGCCACGATGAAGAAAAAGGGCGAGGGCAAGCTCGAGCGTTTTCCCGGACTCTTCGACGGCGAGGCGATGCGGCGCGCGCGAACGCTGCGTGAATTCGACGAGGTTGTCACGGCGCCCTTGCATGGATTCCGCGACACCGACGACTACTGGACGCGCGCGAGCGCGAGGCCCGTCCTTGGCCGCATCGCGGTCCCGACTCTTCTGGTGAATGCCCGCAACGATCCCTTTCTCCCGGCGGCGGCCTTGCCACGACCGGATGAGGTTTCCTTGCACGTGCATTGCGATTTTCCCGGCGAAGGCGGACACGCCGCATTCGTCAGCGGTCCGTTTCCCGGCAACCTGGAGTGGCTGCCGCGGCGTGTGACTGCTTTCTTCGAAGATGTACTGGCTGCGGATGGATAATGTCGAATCAAGGCGCCGTTCCCGATGAATTTACCCCCTCAGGAAATCTTCAAGGCGTACGACATCCGCGGCGTCGTCGGCAAATCGCTCACCCGTGGAGGCGTGCGGTTGATCGGGCAGGCGCTCGGCAGCGAGCTTCTCGAGCGCAGCAGCGGGAGCGGGCGGCCGGAGATCGCAGTGGGCCGCGACGGTCGGATCTCCGGGCCCGAGCTCGCTGCAGCGTTGATGGAGGGCATTCGCGCGAGCGGCGTCGACGTCGCGGAGATCGGGATGTTCGCGACCCCGGTCGCCTATTTCGCCGCGCACGAACTGGGTTGCGGCAGCGCGGTCGCGGTCACGGGCAGCCACAATCCGCCCGAGTACAACGGATTGAAGATGGTGCTTGCGGGAACCACTCTCGCGGGCGAGGATGTCCAGCGGTTGCGCAAGAGGATCGAGTCCGGCCGGCTCGCCCGCGGCGCCGGGCGGCACCGCCGCGTCGAGATCCGCGAGGCCTACTTGAATCGCATCACTTCGGACGTGCGGCTTGCGCGTCCCATGAAAATCGCGGTCGACTGCGGCAATGGCGTCGCCGGCGCCACGGCGGGCGAGCTGTACCGCCGACTCGGCTGCGAAGTGCTGGAGCTCTACTGCGAGGTCGACGGCCGCTTTCCCAATCATCATCCCGATCCGTCCCACCCGGGGAACCTCAAGGACCTGATTGCCCTGGTGCAAAGGGAGCGCCGTGAGGTCGGGCTTGCTTTCGATGGCGACGGCGACCGGCTGGGCGTGGTGACCGCCGAGGGGAAGATTATCTTTCCGGACCGGCAGCTGATGCTGTTCGCGAAGGATGTCCTTTCGCGCCAACCGGGCGCCGAGATCATCTACGACGTCAAAAGCACGCGCAACCTCGCGCCCTGGATCCGCGAGCACGGCGGCGTGCCGAGCCTCTGGAAGACCGGTCATTCGCTCATCAAGGCGAGAATGCGCGAGCGCGGCGCGGCGCTCGCGGGCGAGATGAGCGGCCACACGTTCTTCGTCGAACGTTGGTACGGGTTCGATGATGCGCAATACGCCGCGGCACGGCTGCTGGAGATCCTGAGCAAGACGCCCGACGCCACCGCAACGCTGAATGCACTTCCCGATTCGATGAGTACGCCTGAATTGCACCTGAAACTCGCCGAGGGCGAACCGCATCGCTTGATCGAAACTCTGGGGAAGAGCGCTTCATTCCCGGGTGCGACCGAGGTGATCAGGCTGGACGGGCTACGGGTCGAGTACGCCGATGGATTCGGGCTCGCCCGGGCGTCCAACACGACGCCGGTGATCGTGTTGCGTTTCGAAGCCGAGGACGAGGCGGGCCTTGATCGCATCAAATCCGAATTCCGGCGGGTGCTGCTTTCGGCAAAACCGGATGCGAAATTGCCGTTCTAGTGTCGTGAGGGGGGCATCTTGACCCGCGTACCGCTGATCGAAGAGGAAGACCATCCCGAGCTGGCCGGGTTGATCGCGACCATCAAGTCCGAGCGCGGAGGCAGGCTGCTGCACCTCTATCGCGCGCTGCTGAACAGCCCTCCGCTGGCCGAAGGCTGGCTCAAGCTTTTCACCGCGATCCGACAAAAGGCGAAACTTTCCGGGCGTTACCGCGAGCTGGCCACCCTGCGCGTGGCGCTTCTGAACGGAGCCGAATACGAATACCGCGCGCACGTGCCCTTCGCGCTGAAGGATGGCGTGAGCCAGGAGCAAATCGACGCGCTTCCGGCCTGGCAGTTGGCGAAGACCTTCGACGATCGCGAGCGCGCAGTCCTCGCTTATACGGACTCGATGACCCGCGGGATCCGGGTACCCGATCCGATTTTCACCGAGGTGCGACGGCACTTCGACGACAGGGAAGTGGTCGAACTCACCGCCACGATCGCGGGCTATAACCTCGTGTCGCGCTTCCTCGTGGCGATGCAGATCGACTAGGCAAACCTGCGCTCCTGAAACAGCAGCTCAGGCGAAGTCCGGCGGAATCAAATCCAGCCGGTCGGTGAAGATCGCGTCGATGCCCCAGGAAAACAAGCGCCGCGCGATCACCGGTTCATTGACCGTGTAGCAAAGGAGCCAATAGCCGGCGCTGCGGACTTCATCGGCTTGCCCCTCGGTGAGGTACTTGCAGTTGCAGTGCACGGACACGCACCCGAGCGCCCGCGCGGCTTCGTCCCAACCCGACCCGAGGCGGTCCGTCAGATATCCGCGATCGAGCTCCGGCGCGGCAGCGCGCGCCGCCTCGAGTGAGGCCGGCTCGAAGGACGACAGCAGCGGTGAAATCGAAGCGCCGCCCCATAATTCCAAAGCGAGCTTCGCGACGGCGACACCGGTTTCACGCTCGAACCCTCGCGCCGGCTTGATCTCGACGTTGGCCCAGAGGCCGAGCTGGGCGCACAGCTTCCCGGCCTGCTCGAATGAGGGCACGCGCTCACCGCGGTATTCCGGGCTGAACCAGGCGCCGGCGTCCAGGCTCGCGAGCCTTGCGTAGGGCG